>CAZWBV010000172.1:888-6351 GCA_964632225.1 uncultured Gammaproteobacteria bacterium
AAACCAGATCCAGGTCCGAGCCGTATCCGAGTTCTTTGCCACCCAATTTTCCATAGGCAATGATGGCAAAGCCAGGATCAGTGGGTTGGCCGTGTAGTTGGCACAGTGGCGGGCCATGTTTTTCGATGAGTTCGTGCCAGGCGATATCGAGTATTTTGTTAAGGATTATTTCGGCTATCCAGGTTAAATGGTCACTTACGCGCATTAATGGCAGTGCATTCACGATGTCTGCCGCTGCGACACGTAATACATTGACTTGTTTAAATTGTCGCATTGTGTCCATTTGTGCTTCCAGGTCGTCAACAGGCACACGCGACAGATATTGTTCAAGCTCGTTGTGCAATGCAGCTTTGTCTGGGGGTGCATATAAAAATCGTGGATCGAGTAGTTCATCAAGTAGCAACGGATGTTTAGAGAGTAAATCCGCTATCCACGGGCTTGCTGCGCACAGCTTGACAAGTTGCGACAATGCCATTGGGTTTTCCAATAACAGTGCAATATAGGTTGTACGTTGTGCTATTTTTTTTAGCAAACTGACAATCCGAAATAAAGTTTGGTCAGGGTTATCATGCTGGCCTACAGCGGTGACCAGCAGTGGCAATAATTGATCGAGTTGTCTGCGGCCGTTCGAGCCTAATGAACGGTACTGATAAGATTGCAGAAACGAAACTAACTCGCGGCGCGATGCGCCTGGGTTTTGGTATCCTGCGGCAGCGATTGATTTTAATGATGCTTCTTCGTCTGGCAGATCATCTAAAATGTTTGATAACTCAGACTGCGTGGAATTATTTTCTTGGATCTGTGGCGCAAGAAACACCTGATCAAAATGATTTCGAACGCGTAGCCGGTGTTTATCCAATTCGAGAACAAATGAATCCCAGTCTGCAAAACCCATGGAATAGGCCAGTCGTGATTGCGCATAAGGCTCTCCCGGGAGAAGATGTGTTTGTTGGTCCGCATATTCCTGTATTCGATGTTCAGTGTTACGCAGAAATATGTATGCCTGTTTTAATTCATTCGTTACATATTCAGGTAAATAGTTAAATTGGGTTAATTGATCTAATGTGGCTAACAAACGTGGATTTTGTAATGTTGGTTCCCTGCCGCCACGTATTAATTGAAATGATTGACTGATGAATTCTATTTCGCGAATCCCGCCTGCGCCGAGCTTCACATTTTGATGATTGGTTTTTTGTTGTACTTCTTTAATGATGAGTTGTTTCATGTTGCGCAGCGATTCGTATACATTAAAATCCAGGTAACGTCGGTATATAAAGGGCCTGAGTATGTCCGTTAATTGGTTTTTGATGAGTTTGCTGTCGGTGAGAAATCTTGCCTTAACTAATGCGTAACGTTCCCATTCTCTGCCATGGGTTTGATAGTAATTCTCCAGTGTGTCAAAATCGATGGCCACCGCGCCGCTTTTTCCAAATGGGCGCAGACGCATATCGACGCGAAATACAAAACCATCGGTTGAGTTTGCATCCAGTGTGTTGATCAGTTGTTGGCCCAGTCTATTGAAAAATTCTGAATTGCTTCGTGTTGTGTTTTTTCCACTGGTTTCGCCTTCTTCTGGATAAACGAACATCAAATCTACATCAGATGAAAAATTTAGTTCTTGCCCACCTAGTTTCCCCAGTGCAATAACAATCAGTTTTTGCTCTGTTCCCTGGTTATTTAATGGTTGCCCATATTCAGCAACCGCCCAGGTGTGAAGATGTTGCAGTGCAGTTCGTATGCAGGCATCCGCAAGTTGGGATAAATCGCTTAACGTTTCTTGCAAGTTTGCTTTGCCAGCAATGTCTCGCCAGGCTATGCGTACCATTTCTCTTTGTCTTTGCTGGCGCAGTAAAAGGCATAATGCCTGTTTGTTGTGGATGGCAGCCGATTTATTCTGCAATTTATCTCTATAAGTTGTCAATTTATAGTGTCGTAGCAGATCACCCGAATCGAGTAATTGTATAAATTTTTTGGGTTCTCGTCGCACCCAGCGTGCGACAAATTCACTGCATACCACGACCTTGAAAAATTCATCTGTTAATGTGGCGGGGATATCAGATGGACGCAGGATGTTAAAAATATTTTCCAGTGTGCCCCTGGCTGCGGGCCGCAGTAATTCAGGTAATTTATTTAGGTATTTGTCAATTAGTCCGCTGGCGTTGGGATTGAGCGAATTTTGTAGTTTATTCATAATATAAATTATATAAAACAAGTTGTTACAAGTATACACACTTGATTTTATGGTGCGCGAAAATTAAAGCTTTAAACCTGCGATACCGATAGTAATGAAGGTAATTGTCATCGTCTAATTTATTTCGGAAAACACAATGGATTTTCAAGATTACCTTAAGTTAATGGTTAAGTATGAGGCTTCTGACGTATATCTTACGACGGGGGCCCCTCCCAGTGCGCGCATACACGGGTTAATCAAACCCATCGAACAGTCTACATTACCTGCAGGTCGCGTAAAGCAAATCGCCAACGGGGTGATGAATGAAATTCAGCGGGCGGAATTCGAACTAAAATCGGAAATGAATCTTGCGATTGGTTTGTCGGGTGTTGGTCGTTTTCGTGTGAATATTTTTATACAGCGCAATGAAGTGGGCATGGTGGTACGCCATATCAAGACGGAGATTCCATCCCCGGAAAGCCTTGAGTTGCCCAATATTCTTAAAAAACTGATAATGCAAAAACGTGGATTAATATTGTTCGTGGGTGGGACGGGTTCAGGAAAATCCACATCGTTAGCCGCGCTAATTGACTACAGAAATACAAATTCTCAAGGGCATATTATTACAATCGAGGATCCGATAGAATTTATTCATAATCATAAAAAATCCATTGTTAATCAACGTGAAGTCGGTGTCGATACCGACTCTTATGAAGATGCGCTTAAAAACACTTTACGACAGGCACCGGACGTTATTCTTATTGGTGAGGTGCGTGATCGTGACACCATGGAACATGCGATCACATTTGCAGAAACGGGTCACCTGGCCATATCTACTTTACATGCAAACAGCGCCAACCAGGCGTTGGACCGTATAATCAATTTTTTTCCAGAGGAACGTCGTCGACAATTATTGATGGACCTTTCCCTGAACCTGAGAGGTTTTGTCTCGCAGCGACTTGTTCGCACGGTTGAAGAGACGCGGACAGTGGCAGTGGAGGTGTTACTTGGTACGCCGTTGATTTGTGACCTCATATTGAAAGGTGATATTCATAAAATCAAGGAGGTTATGGAAAAGTCTGAAAATTTGGGTATGCAAACATTTGATAGTGCGTTGTTTAAGCTTTATAAGGCAGGCAGGATTCCGCTTGAAGAAGCGTTGCGCAATGCAGATTCGCAAAATAATTTGCGTCTTAAAATCAGTCTTTCTGAAGGTTCGACTGGTGCGGATGATAATGATTTGGCGCTGTCACCTAAAGACCAGATTAAAGCATCAAAGAAAACGGCGAGTGCTGCCGAACTGGGCAGTGCCCAGGAGGATGATTTGAGTCTGGAGCCAAAGTAATAGCCTGATTTTGAAACCAGCACTTAAAATAAGAAATCGAAAGCAAGTGTTTTAAACCATCCTTGTCGTGTATGCCAGAAGAAAGTCGATTTTCGTATAATTCTAAATAAATCAGCACACATTAAAATTAACACTCAGGAACGTCAGAATGTTTTCCAAGATTGGTGTCATAGCTGCATATACTGCGCTCGAAGCACGTCGTAATCGCCTTGTCTGGGTTGTTTTTATAGTGGTTATTGCCAGTATCGGATTGGCTGAGTTTATTTCGCAGGTTGCAATCACAGAATCGCAACAAATTCAAAGCGCGCTGCTAGGTTCTGTTCTCAGAATGTCGGCGGTGTTGTTTGTCAGTTTGTTTGTGATCAGCAGCATGGTGAGGGAATTTAACGACAAAGGTTTTGAATTGGTTTTGTCGTTAGCTTTGCCACGATCCGGTTATTATTTTGGAAAGTTCATCGGTTTTTCAGTGGTCGCCTCATTAGTTGCGTTTTTGTTTAGTTTGCCGTTGGTACTTTATGTGCCAGCAGGTCAGGTGTTTGCATGGGGTTTATCTTTAAGTTTTGAATTATTTATTGTTATCGCGTTTAGTTTGTTATGTTTGTTTACTTTTAATCATGTAACCACCGCATTTATTTCTGTTATTGCTTTTTATTTGCTGTCGCGTTCTATTGAAACGATTCAGCTCATTGGTCATGGCCCGTTGGCTGAAACGCATACGTTATCTCAAAAAGCGATTAATTTTTTTGTCGATGCGGTCGCCTATGTATTGCCCAGCCTGAATCGTTTTGCCCAAACTGAGTGGTTGGTATACCACACGGCAAATATGAGCGACCTTATGTTTGTATTGGGTCAAAGTGCGATTTATTTGTTTGTGTTGACTGGCGCTGCCTTGTTTGATTTATATAGGAAAAATTTGTAAGTGATGCGAGAACGTTCTATTACAAGTATCCCAAAATCAATTCTTTTTCTTATTCTGCTGAGTTTAAGTGCGCAACTACTGTGGCATAATTCCCAACAAGACACTCATGCGCGTGCCGAAAATTTGATGTACTCACCAAGTTCCTCCAGTCTTAAGATGTTTAGTTTTGGAGACCCCATTACGTTGGCAAAGGTACTCATGCTGTGGTTGCAGGCGTTTGATAATCAGCCGGGTATTAGCATTCCGTTTAAGGAGCTTAACTACGACAAAGTACAATCCTGGTTAACTTCAATTCTGTCTTTGGATCCGAGGGGGCAATATCCCCTTAAGGCAGCGGCGCATTTATACGCACGTGTGCCAAGCGAAGCGAAGCAGAGACAGATTCTGGAATTTATATATCAACAATTCTTGCTTGATCCGAAAAATCGCTGGCGTTGGCTGGCGCATGCCGCCGTTGTGGCGAAACATCGAACCAAAGATTTGAATCTTGCGCTAAAGTTTTCACACGCTATCGCAAATAAATCAGGCGGTGATGCGATTCCTCATTGGGCCAGCCAAATGAACCTGGTGATTTTGGAGGATATGGGGGAGTTTGAGACAGTACAGTTTTTAATTGGCGGTTTGTTAAAGAGTGGAAAAATTATTGACCCCAATGAGATAAATTTTTTAAACAGGCGTCTTGCCCGTTTGCAGTTTAACGTTAACTAAGGAGTGGAAGACTAACATGAAACATAAACAATCAGGTTTTACCCTTGTCGAAATTGCCATTGTATTGGTGATTGTTGGTTTATTATTGGGCGGTATCTTGAAAGGCCAGGAAATGATTACCGCCGGTCAGGTGAGAAATATGGTCACTCAGAGCGATGGCGTGACGACGGCTGTGTTTGCATTTCAGGATCGGTTCAAGTCGCTTCCTGGTGATTTTTCTCGCGCAACGTCAGATATTCCGGGTGGTAGCGCGACAGCGAACGGTGATGGTAATGGCTTGATTGACACGGTTGCAGAAGCCGGTGATGCTTGGCAACAGCT
>CAZWBV010000173.1:0-6349 GCA_964632225.1 uncultured Gammaproteobacteria bacterium
CTGGCTTGCTAAAGCACGATGAACCATTCAGCAACCTGCTCACACAAGGCATGGTATTAAAAGACAGCGCAAAAATGTCTAAATCAAAAGGCAACACGGTCGATCCGCAGGGCTTAATCGAAAAGTATGGCGCGGACACGACCCGTTTATTCATGATGTTCGCCTCCCCGCCGGAACAATCACTGGAATGGTCCGATGCGGGTATCGAGGGGGCTTTTCGTTTCCTCAAACGATTATGGAAACGCGTATACGACCATGTCGCACAAGGCCCTAATACCTCAAGTGGTTTATCTTCAAACGAATTCGAAACACTCTTTGAGACACTTTTCCAGAAATCTTCTGATGAACAAACCCAAGCACAAATTGCAGCACAAAAAAATATTCGTCAATTAACACACCAGACACTCAACAAAGTGACAGATGATATTCAGCGCCGAAATACTTTTAACACAGCAATTGCGGCTGTGATGGAATTAATTAATGCGCTTTACAAATTTGACGACAAATCAGACACCGGCAACGCCGTTATGCAAGAAGCGTTGGATATCTGCATATTAATGCTATCGCCGATTATCCCCCATGTCACCCACACGTTGTGGCATGCAATGGGCCACAAAGACGCTATTATCAACTCACCCTGGCCCAACGTCGATAAATCTGCTCTAATTAAAGACAGCATCGAAATAATCGTGCAAGTTAATGGAAAATTACGAGGCCGAATACAGGTCGCCGCAAATGAAAATAAAGCTGAAATCAAAAATATTGCGCTTCGCGACGACAACGTAAAACGTTTCATCGATGGTAAAGAAGTTAGAAAAATTATTGTAGTACCAGGAAAACTAGTCAATGTCGTTGTCAGTTAAAGCAAGTATAATTTCTATTTTACTGATTTTCTTAACCGCTTGCGGGTTTCATTTACGTGGTTCGGTGACGTTGCCTGAACAAATGGCGACAACCTATATCCAGGATAGTATTCCAAACAGCTTGATATTACCCAGACTAAAACGCGTGCTTATAAAAAACGACATCAACATTATCAATAAAATCAACAAAGTAAGCGATAAACCCCGTGAACAGACATCATTCGCCGTATTGCAACTTTCAAATGAGCGTTTCAATCGACGGCAATTGTCTTCCGGCTCGTCTACATTAATTAAAGAATATGAATTGAATTACGCTATCACGTTCTCTTTACATAAACAGTCATTAGTCACGCAGAACAAGGATATTTTACTTGCCAAGCAAACAATCAATATCACCCGCGAACAGACATTTGACGAAGCACAGGTATTAGCTAAGACAACTGAACAACAAAAATTAAAACAAGAAATGATGCGTGATGCAGTCAGGCAGATATTGAGGCAACTACAATCAATACAAAACACAAATGTGAACTCGAATGCGAATAACATCTAATCAACTCAGCACACACCTTAACTCTTGCCTTAAAGAACACAATAATAGCCTGCTGCCTGTTTATTTTGTTTGTGGTGATGAACCTTTGCAACTAAACGAGGCATGCGACAGCATCCGAAAAAGCGCACGCCAATCTGGTTATGACGAACGCCAGATTTTTCATGTTAGTAGCAGTTTCGATTGGGACACATTGCTTGCGGCTGCTAACACGCTGTCATTATTTTCAGAAAAACGCCTGATCGAACTGCGTATTCCCAGTGGAAAACCAGGGGACAAAGGCAGTAAAGCGCTGATTAAATATATCAACCATCTTCCAGTTGATACTGTGTTATTAATCATAAGCGGCAAAATCGAACCACAATCACAAAGAAGCAAATGGTTTACGCAGGTCGAAAAAGCCGGCGTAGTTTGCCAGATATGGCCCATTGATGTTGCACAGATGCCCGCTTGGATCGAGCAACGCCTGCGCACAACAGGACTAACACCAACCAACGACGCGGTCGCCATACTGGCAGAACGCGTTGAAGGAAATCTACTTGCAGCCATGCAGGAGATACAGAAATTATTTTTATTGCACGGCAAAAAACATATCGACGCCCATGATGTACTCGACAGTGTCTCGGATAATTCGCGTTTTTCGGTTTTCGAACTCGCGGACGCTGCTCTCGCGGCGAATGCCGCGCGGGTGACTCGGATATTGCACGCATTACGCAACGAAGGCGTTGAGCCGATTTTAATACTGTGGGCCTTAAGCAGAGAAATTCGAGAACTGGGCGCGATGAGCGCAGAGATTGCCAAAGGCGCCACCATCGAGTCTATTCTGGGCAAATATCGCGTTTGGGAAAAGCGAAAACCGCTGTTCAGAAAAAACCTGCAACAACACCGCACTTTATTCTGGCAAAACTTACTGATTAGATCCGGGCATCTAGATAAAATAATAAAAGGCGCAGAAACAGGCAATATGTGGGACGAACTGTTACAATTAAGCCTTCTGTTAACAGGAATTAAGCTGTTTTCAAGGCCGGCTTAAGGCAGTTACTGTTATTCTCTTGGTAGGACACATTAGTAGAACAATAGTAGACATAACAGTAGACAATAACGTCTTAATTAGACACCGTCTAAAACTGTGACGCAGACGCAACCCTAAAAGCAGCATAACTATTTGTTTTTATTTATTTTATTGCGCTCCTTTAATTAGTGACTTACTTAATGACAAAACCGCTGCTGACAAACATTTAATTAATTATTATCAATACAGCAAGAGCAACAATCCAATGGACGTACGAAAATATATAACAGAATTGGGGCAACACGCCCTCGATGCATCGCGAGTATTATCGCAAGCCCCGACAAACGCCAAAAATACCGCGTTACTCGCGATCGCTGATATTATAATTGAGAATAAAAGTCAATTGGTTGAGATAAACAGCAAAGATTTAACAGCGGGTAAAAAGGCGGGCCTGGACAGCGCTTTGCTTGATCGTCTGGAATTAAACGAAGCACGCATCATCGCCATGTCACACGGATTGAGGAAAATTGCTGCGCTACCCGATCCCATTGGCGAAATCAGTAATCTGGCCTTCCAGCCTTCCGGGATACAGGTTGGGAAAATGCGTGTGCCATTAGGTGTTATTGGTATCATTTATGAATCGAGGCCCAACGTGACAGCGGACGCAGCCGGGCTTTGTCTGAAATCGGGTAATGCCACCATACTGCGCGGTGGATCTGAAGCCATACATTCTAACCAGGCTATTGAAGGTTATATTCAGGCTGGACTGCAAAAAGCAGGGTTGCCCGCAACCTCTGTTCAGGTTGTTAAAACGACCGACCGTGCAGCAGTAATGGAACTGGTGCGCTTGAAAGAATATATTGACGTCATTGTGCCACGCGGTGGCAAGGGTTTGATAGAGAACATTAGCAATGAAGCACGTGTGCCCATCATCAAACACCTGGAGGGTATTTGCCATGTTTATATTGATGACAAAGCAGATAAACAAAAAGCCATCGACATTGCGATTAATTCAAAAACACACCGTTACGGCGTCTGCAATGCAATGGAAACCCTGCTCGTCGCAAAAAGCATCGCCGAACAAATTCTACCGGAATTATATGAACGCTATAATGAAAAGGGCGTTGAACTGCGCGGCTGCGACCGCAGCAGAGATATTTTAGTTAATATCAAACCTGCAACAGATGAAGATTGGGACACTGAATACCTGGCACCAATATTGTCGGTCAAAATTACCGACAGCCTGGCAGATGCCATAATGCATATTCACAGACACAGTTCTGGCCATACCGAAAGCATCGTCACGGAAGATATTACCCGTGCACGAAAATTCATTTCAGAAGTTGATTCAAGCTCCGTATTAATTAATGCTTCAACTCGTTTTGCCGATGGCTTTGAATATGGTCTTGGCGCAGAAATCGGCACCAGCACAGATAAACTCCACGTGAGAGGCCCCGTAGGCGTTGAAGGATTAACATCACAAAAATTTGTGGTATTCGGGGACGGACACATACGTGGCTAATAGTTTAATAAAACTTATCATTTACTGCGGCAAATAGTTAGTATCACCAATGAAACCCATCGGTATTTTTGGCGGCACATTTGACCCGGTTCACTGTGGGCACTTGCGCGTCATAGTAGAGATGATCGAAAACTTTGACTTGGGTGAATTACGCATCATCCCTTGTGGCACACCGCCAACAAAGAGCGCGGCTATTGCAACATCTGCGCAACGAATGGAGATGCTGCGACTGGCCACTAACAATCAACAAAACATCATCCTTGACAATATCGAAACACACCGTGATGGACCATCGTATACAGTTGATACGCTAACCGCAATTAAGGAACGTTATCTGCAATCGCCGTTATATTTAATTCTGGGTACAGATGCTTTTTTAGGACTGAATCGCTGGCATCGTTGGCGTGATATTCTCAGTCTTGCGCATATCATCATTATTCACAGACCAGGCTGGAACATCAATTCTTCGAAATTAACCACAATTCCCTGTGACGAAATAAAAACAGTACTGAATTCTAATCTGGTAAGCGACAAATTAGGTTTGGCGCAAAACTCGACAGGCAATATAATGTTGTTTCCTATAAGAAAACTGGACATTTCATCAAGCGCGATACGTGAATTAATAAAAAGCGGAAAAAGCCCACGTTATTTATTGCCGCAGGATGTTTTAAATTTTATTATTGCTGAACGATTATATTGTTAGCGAAGACTCTTTACGAAGACTCTTTATGAAGAGAAGTACCGAAACACAATCGAAAAACATAACGGGAAATAGAGACATTGATAGATACGAAAAAATTATCACGCATCGCAATAGACGCATTGGATGAGCTTAAGGCTGTCGATATCGGTGTGGTGGATGTAAGGGGTAAACTGGATATCACCGACGTCATGATTATTGCAAGTGGCACATCTAATCGACACGTTAAAGCGTTAGCAGACAGTGTGGTCGAAATGGCGAAAAAGAAAGGTGTGCCACCGTTAGGTGTCGAAGGCGAACGTGAGGCGGAATGGATATTAATTGATTTGGGTGATGTGGTTGTTCACGTCATGTTGCCAACAGTACGTGAATTTTACGGTCTCGAGAGATTATGGAGTGTTGATACACAAGCAGCGGAAAAAAACGGCACTCTTGACGACGTATTGGACAACAATGTCGACACATCGCCGGACGCCACGTCCAGTGGCGTACGCTAACTGAGTTTAAAAAATATACGCTTGAAAAATTGGCATCAATCTAAATGAGTCGACATGCAAATACATCTTATCGCCATCGGTCAAAAAATGCCGTCGTGGATATCAACTGGCTACAGCGAATATGCACAACGCTTACCGCCGCAATGCACTTTAAAACTAATTGAAATTCCGGCCGAAAAAAGAAACAAAAGCACTAACACAAAAAAAGCGTTAGAAAAAGAAGGCACCCGTATGTTGTCTGCAATCCCTAAAAATTCACTTGTTATTTCGATGGATATTAACGGTCAACATTGGGACACCCCAAAACTGGTCAACCACCTAAATGACTGGATGCATGATGGAAGAGACATCGCACTTTTAATAGGGGGTGCAGATGGCCTGGACCCGACCTGCAAACAAATTTCAGCGTTTTCCTGGTCGTTATCGGCGCTTACGTTCCCCCACTCGCTGGTAAGAGTGCTGCTTGCAGAACAACTGTATCGCGCCTGGAGCATTTTAAATAATCACCCATACCATCGTGGTGACAGCAAAACCCAAACAAATATTAATGAACGCATCTAAACCACAAATTTACCTCGCTTCATCCTCCCCCCGACGCCAACAACTGCTTGACCAAATAGGAATCAAATATCAAGTTGTACAACCCGATGTAGAAGAGTCTCCCCTGACAGGCGAATCACCTGTAGACTATGCTATACGCGTTGCAATTGAAAAAGCGCGATGCGGATTTGACATACTGTCGCTCGGAACAACCAACAGCCCATGGCCTTTGTTACCCGTTTTAGGTGCCGATACGGTGGTAACGCTAAATAACAAAATTATTGGCAAACCGAACAACAAAACCGATGGAATCGACATGCTGGCACAACTCTCCGGCAAATGTCATGATGTCATCACAGCAGTTGCATTAGTCACGCAAAAGAAGGAACAAACGGTTATTTGCACGACTCATTGCAAAAGCTCAGTCACCTTCAGACTAATAACAAAAGAAGAATGTGAATTATACTGGTCAAGCAAAGAGCCGCACGACAAAGCGGGTGGTTACGCAATTCAGGGCATCGCAGCGATTTTCATCAGCCGCTTAGCCGGTAGTTATTCAGGCGTGATGGGATTGCCGTTGTTCGAATCGGCGAAACTCCTTCAGGATTTTGGCATAAAAGCATTAGTGTAGTAAGAAACAATGACAAGTAAAGAAATACTAATCA
>CAZWBV010000174.1:0-6008 GCA_964632225.1 uncultured Gammaproteobacteria bacterium
TGCCAGTGTCGCATTTAAAAAACGCTATTCGTCAATATTACTCGAAGCGATTGATTGGGCGATGGAAGTGGATCCTTTGTTGCGCCCGCAGAAGGTAAGCGAGTATCTCGATATTTTTAATAAGGATTATGAGCCAATCGATGACGCCGAAACCGCATTAGATAAATTTGTGAATAATTTCCCCTGGATAAAATAACAAATGAAGTTCGAAACCGCGAAAACTAATCGACTAGGTAATCGTAATGTCAACCAGGACCGGTTTGCAATTATTGAAAAAGCGGACACGATACTGCTGTTGCTGGCCGACGGCATGGGGGGCTATAAAGGCGGGGAAGTCGCCGCAAATATATTTATATTGAAAATGACGGAAGCATTTAACAACGCATCTGTACCAATAGAAAATATAGACACCTTTTTTGATAATGCATTTGACTATGCGCATTTGTCTATTATAGAAATAGGCAACCAACAAACACCGTCGATCCAACCCAGAAGCACAGGTGTGGCCTGCCTGATTCAAAATGGCCTGGCAAAGTGGGCACACGTTGGCGACAGCCGTGTCTATTTATTTAGAGACAATCAACTGTTCACCCGAACACGGGATCACTCAATCGTAGAGGAATTAATCCAGAAGGGTGAATTAAAAGAAGAAAAGCGTCTGACACACCCCAAACTAAACCGGGTCACGCGATGTTTAGGCGGATTGAAAAAATCCGTACACGTCAGTATTGGTGATAACACACGTTTGCAGGCTGACGACTACATACTGCTTTGCTCGGACGGTCTGTGGGGTTCATTATCAGACGAACAGATAACGACACAAATTAATACAAAACAACCTCTAATCAATAAATTGCTTGAAATGAGCGAAATTGCAGAAAAGGCGACTTACCCAAAAAGTGATAACATCAGTGCCATCGCATATAAGTTTCTCAGTGATGATGAGGATGTCCACCCGTTAAATCACGAAAACAGCAAACCCAGCGCAGTAACAACCCAAGCCAACTTACTGCTTGAGGAAATACAACAAGCGCTGGATAAGCTCGATAAAAAGAATTGAAAATTAGGGAAGCTCTGATTAGTTCTAAAACGAATGGATGTATTAATCAGAGACACGTTAAGGCACAGTACTAAATCAACCCACGCTCCGCAAACGAAACACAACAACCGTTGCCGACAATAATATGATCCAGAACCCGGATATCCACCAATTTCAACGCGTCGA
Source organism: uncultured Gammaproteobacteria bacterium (assembly GCA_964632225.1). Lineage (GTDB taxonomy): Bacteria > Pseudomonadota > Gammaproteobacteria > SG8-11 > SG8-11 > JAADIM01. Next base: position 1,226 of record CAZWBV010000174.1, read on the forward strand.
CAAGTCGCCTGGTTAACATTTCATCTGCATGACTGGGCTCTGCGATACCGGATGGGTGATTATGCGTAAAGATAACGGCCGCTGCATTAAACTTTAATGCCTGCTTCACGACTTCACGCGAATACACGCTGGCGCCATCTATCGTGCCGTGAAACAACGTTTTAAATTGTATCACGCCATGGCGGTTGTCCAGGAACAAACAAGCAAAAACTTCATGCTCGACGTCACGCAACCGAGCAGTCAAATAGGCCTGCGTTTTTTCAGGGCTAGTTAATACATCGCCTTGCTCAAGAACTTCGTATAGATGACGTCGCCCCATCTCCAACACGGCTTGTAACAACGCGAATTTTGCTTCGCCTAATCCCAAACCGGTACAAAACGCGTCTTTATCGGCATTCATCAATGCGCGTAGTCCGCCGTATTTTTTTAGTAACTCGCGCGCGACATCTACCGCCGTCCTGCCACGCGTACCGGTACGCAGGAATATAGCCAATAGTTCCGCATCCGACAGCGCGTCGGGGCCACGTAACAACAATTTTTCCCGCGGCCTTTCACTGCTAGGCCAATCTTTAATTGACATGGTTATCTCTACAAAATCCCTTACTTTTTAAACTCAGTAATATTAGGTATACTCGTCGATAATATAGCGGCACTGCTTACACCTTGCTTACTGAACAAGACTTACTAAACAAGGCTTACTACAAAAGCTTACACTTATTATTATAGGTAACGTTTATGGGTAATTTAAAAAACAGCCTTAGCAATAAAAATATCGTGCTCGGTGTGTGTGGCAGTATAGCGGCATACAAAAGCGCAGACCTGGTACGCAAATTAAGCGAAACAGGCGCGACTGTGCGCGTCGTAATGACTCAATCAGCAAACGAATTCATTACGCCCTTGACGCTGCAAACCTTAAGCGGCAACACTGTACACCAACATTTACTCGATTGTGATTCAGAGTCCAACATGAGTCACATTGAATTAGCACGCTGGGCAGATTTTATTTTAATCGCGCCTTGTAGCGCAAACTTTATCGCGAAACTGGCACACGGCACATCTGATGATTTATTGTCGACGATTTGTCTGGCAACGCGAGCACCCCTTGTTATCGCACCAGCGATGAACAACGCCATGTGGGAAAATGCAGCTACCCAGGATAATATTGATACACTGGAAAAACGAAATATCACGCAGTTTGGCCCCGCCAGTGGTGACCAGGCATGTGGCGAAACCGGTTTGGGTCGCATGCTTGAACCTGTACAGATTGTTAATAAGCTCCATGACTTCGTTCAGGTACGCTTTCAAAAAGAATGTTTGCAGGGGCAGCATATTATCATTACCGCCGGGCCTACCCAGGAAGACATTGATCCGGTACGCTATATCAGCAACCGCAGTTCCGGAAAAATGGGATTTGCTATTGCTAAAGCCGCTATAGAGGCCGGTGCCAGCGTCACTCTTGTATGTGGGCCAGTTCAACAACTCACACCCAGGCATGTAAATCGAATTGATGTAAAAACGGCTGTTGAGATGAATACGGTTGTTGAGCAATTAATTGCTGGGGCAGATATATTTATCGCCACTGCGGCCGTCGCTGATTACCGTCCAATCACGCCAGCGGATGAAAAAATAAAGAAAACCGCCAGTCACCTCGATCTGAAGCTAATACCTAACCCCGATATTCTGCTAAACGTAACAAACAAACCAAACCCGCCTTTCACTGTTGGTTTTGCAGCGGAAACTCACAACCTAAAAGAAAATGCATTGGCAAAGTTAAAATCCAAATCAGTCAATTTAATTGCAGCGAACCAGGTCGGACTGCAGCAGGGCGGTTTTGACAGTGATGAGAATGCGTTGGCGGTATATTCGTCTGCAGGGGAAATACGGTTACCCATGGCAAATAAAGAAAAAATCGCGCGCGAGCTAATTGCGATCATTGCCGAAAAATATCTAGAACGTTGTCTTCTGCAGACAAACCAACAATAACAAACTAATTCAACTTATTGTGTTAGGACTAGTTGTGTTAGGCGCTAACGTGGGGCAGGGCCGCAACAGGCTTTTAAGCCTGCGGCCAAGTCTGGATAAAGCAACTCTATACCCAATTCGCGCAACATTTTTTTATTGTCGATGCGTCTTGATTCTGAAAGGTACGACAACATTTCCGGACTTAGTCTTTTTTGTGCATCCTGCCAACTTATTTCAGGGGGCCGTGGCAGGTTCATTGCTTTCGCTATTTCTGTAAAATATTGCGCCATTGTGCCAGGTGCACCATCGCTGACATTGAAAATCCCCGTGGGGCGATCGATTTCACCCGCAGCAACGCAAATGCGTGCCAGGTCGTCTTCATGAATGCGGTTTGTATACGAAATAGGCTCTTTTACGATCGGCTTGCTTTGTTTAATGGATTCGATTGGCAACCTGTTTATACCATAGATACCGGGCACTCTTAATACGACAAAATCCGCGCCCACATCCCGGCAATATGATGCCAATTGATTCTCGGCATGCAAACGACAACGACTGCGGTCCGAGGTCGGGTTAGGTGGCTCATCTTCTGTCACCCACTTTCCATCGCAATCACCGTATACCCCACTGGTACTAATATAGACAAGGCGTTTTGGTCTCTGCGTTTGAACGGCAGAAACAAAATGAGAAACACGGCAATCAACCTCGCTTTTTCGGGGTGGCGGTACAAAATAATAAACGATTGCGTTATTTATATTGGGTACTACATCACTTTGCGGGTCATCAAGGTCCAACACTGTGCAGGTAACGTGTTCGGGAAAATCATCAATGTGCCGCTGCGCGACGGCGACAGTGGCATTGCGTTGCAACCAGACTGCTGCAACACGTCGGCCAATATCGCCACACCCTATAATAAATACCGAACAAGAAAGGGGCGCAACCAACTACTTGTTACTAATCAGAGTCAATCGCTGAGTACCGGGAGAGTCTTCAGGCAGCGCTAATTTGGGTAATTCAACCGGAAAAGAATCCACAGCAATACGCAAGCCTTTTTCGTAATACTGCTTGGCATCGTCAGTTTCACCCAATCTTTCCAACAATTGCGCCAAAATATAACACGCCTCCTCTGAACCGCCGTTATCAACACTCAAGCTGATATATTCCCGCGCTTTACCCCATAAATGATTTAGCATGCTCAGTCGGCCCAACGCCAATAATAGAACCGGGTCTTTATTGTGTTTCACCAACCAGGATTCGGCGGTCGCTAACTGACGTGTTGCATTGTTTCTGTTGACTTTACCGTATAAATAAACAAAATCAGTATCCCACTTTTTATTAATGGCTTCTCTTAATAACGGCTCCAGTGGTTCGCTACTATTCTTATCTACCAGTAACTGGCTATATTTCAATAAGAACTTCTTACTTAAACGGTGCTCTTTGGGTACCTCAGACCAGGTTTGTTTTAGTACCGCCACATCCTCACCTTCACCTGCTTCCTTCAACAATTGAAAATGACACTCTGTTATAAATGGGTACAAAACATCGTCACTCATCGCATTCAGTTTTCGAATAACCGTCAATAAATATTTAAGGTTTTCCCAGTCGCCCAGTTGTTGATAGAGTTTAGCCAACAAGCTCAATACGCGTTTATTATTGGGTGCAACTTGTTTTAGTTGCCTCGCCGTTGCTAACGACTGTTCATATTTTCCTTGCTGGAATTGTAACTCGGCGTTGGTTATTTCTATGGCCACTTTTTCTGATGGAAACTTTTCGTGCGCTAGTTTTATATAGTTATCGCGCTTTTGATATTTACCCACTTCATGGGCAGCGCGGGCAGCAGCCAAATAATTTAACAGCGGCGCATGGCTATTAGGCGCGTGCTTGAGCAAGGTTTTTTCAGATTCAATCCATCGACCTTCTGCTAATTGCAATAATCCCTTGGTCAAACCATTATTGCCCTTGATTTGCCTGCGCAGTTCGCGCCAGTTTTTGGTTCGTGAGGGAAGCCGCTTGACGCCCACTAGAAAACGCACCGTGTAATAAAATGCTGAAAAAGCGCTAATTAATATCAACGTCAGCAGTATCCCTGACATTTCTACCGACCATTTCCCATACGCCAACATAACGTAACCAGAATCAACCCTGGCATTCATTGCAACAACGACAGCAACACCCAATGCAACTAATATAGCGATTAACAATTTCATGGTGTGCCTTCCTTGCCTGTTTCAAGCTCGCTGTTCACTGGCGCCGTCTCCATCTCATCAGTGGTTTCCCCTGATTGTGCCACATCGACACTTCCCGGTGCGTCACTGTCAATTTCCGCTGCGGCCTGTTGAACCTCGGATTGGTCCTGCGCTGACTGATTTCGATCCGGCTGCGCTAAATCTATAGCAGTTTCTGGTGGAGCCTCAGCGGATTCTGTAAGAGCCTCAGCGGATTCTGTAAGAGCCTCAGCAGATTCAGTAAGAGCCTCAGCGGATTCCGTAAGAACCGCATCTGATTGCGCTTCAGATTCCGTCATTTCTGCTTGCACCTTTGCATGGTTTTCTGGTTTTGCTTTTTCTACTTCGGCCGTAGATTCAGGTTCAGTCACTGCCAGCGGCGTTTCCAGGGGCACAGCCGCCTGTACTTTTTTCGGCACGTCTACTTTTGGAGGCGCTGTTTTCGCCGCAGGAGTGACTTTTGAAATAACGTTCTTTTTCTTTTTCGGTTTGGTGTTTGATAAATTGGATAGCTTATCGGCCGCTTCACGCGCTTTTCTCTCCTTGTATTCGCGCAACACGCCTAAAGACCGGGTGATATCAGGAAATGTCGCGGT
>CAZWBV010000174.1:6018-6253 GCA_964632225.1 uncultured Gammaproteobacteria bacterium
TCGTTGCCACGAAATTAGCATACGCTGCGGTGTCCTGATCAAAATAAGCCTCTAGCCATTTGTTTGCCACATCCAGGCTTATTTTCACATTAGCGGGTTCATTTCTTAGCAGGGCAAGTCGTCCGGTTTCAATTTTGAGAATTAGATTTTGAAACAGAAAATGTCTCTGGTCGGGTGCCATTAAGACATCAATTGGCCTGTCATTTTTGCGAATCACGACCAAACTTTTTATGTC
>CAZWBV010000175.1:0-6216 GCA_964632225.1 uncultured Gammaproteobacteria bacterium
TGTTGCTTCCTTTGAGTCGACATGAACAGTGCATTGCTTGCAAGGCAGATGTGCATGTTTGCAAGATGTGTGAGTTTTATGATACTCGCAGTAATAATAGTTGCCGCGAGCCGATTGCAGGGCATGTGAATGACAAAGAGCGGTCAAATTTTTGTGATTATTTTAACGTAAAGTCGGCCGCTTATGAAAACAAGGACGTTGCTGCCGCAAAAAAAGTACGCGAGGATCTTGAAGCTCTATTTGTGGGCAACGATGAAAGCAAAGATGCGTTGGATAATTTGCCTGAAGCAGATAAAGCAAAAATTGAACTTGAAAAATTGTTCGGTACAGATGATAACAAAAAATGATGACGAGATGACGAATAGGTTTTGTTTTTATATGATTTTAAACTGAAATGGGTGCTCACGGTGAATAAATATATTGTTATAACCGCTGTAGGTCAAGATAGACCGGGAATCGTTAATGATTTGTCGAAAACCATTCTGGACTGTGGTGGCAACATTACAGAAAGTCGCATGACCGTACTTGGCGGTGAGTTTGCTTTATTAATGCTTGTCGGAAGCAGTAATATCGCTATTGAGGCAATGGAAAATGAACTTCGTGCGTTGCAGGATAAATACGACCTGGCGATCTTGTTTAAACGCACTGAGTTAGTGTCGCCGGCATTCTCGCGTGTTCCCTATAACGTAACTGTTATATCAATGGATCATCCCGGAATTGTGCATGATGTTGCAGCGTATCTGTCAGCTCGAAATATAAATATCGAAAAAATGGATACAAACAGCTATTCGGCTGCGCACACCGGTACGCAGATGTTTTCGTTGCAGATGGACATTAGTATTCCAGCAGACCAATCCATCGCTAAGTTGCGAGAAGACTTTATCTGTTTTTGCAATGATTTGAACCTCGATGCGATGATGACGGCTGTTTGAATAACCTCCTAGTTGTTTGGAGTTGCCAGGGTGTTGTATTTTTTAGAAATAATATTATTTGCGATAGGGCACAATCAGCACTGGGCGAGTTGTCTTGCGTAATACACCTTCACTTTTGCTGCCTAACAAAACACGTGTAATTCCACTGTATCCATGTGATCCCATTATGATGAGATCAATGTTCTTTTTGTTAGCTTCATTTAGTATTGAATCAACTATATCGCCCTGTACGATGAGTGCTTTAGTTTGAATTCCCTGTTCAGATAATTCGTGCGCCATTTCCTGAAGTTGGTTATGTTCTCTGTGTAGGATTCCGGCCAGTTCTTCGCGTTCATTATGATTGAATGTTTTTAGGCCGATGTAGTCCGGATTTGGAGGCGCAACATAGAGCAGAAATACCTCGGATTCAGTGTTTTTTATAAGCGCAGTGGCCTGGTTTAGCGTTTCTTTTGCTGTATCAGAGAAATCAACAGTGACGAGTATTTTTTTCATTATTTAAGATCCTTTTATTTTAATGTTGCCTTTAGCCGCTGGTGCTGGCAAGCGAGATGATGCTTATTCATATACAGTTCTAAGAATAGAACTGGTTATCTATTCTGAATTATATTTTATATCGAGCTACGTTCTGCAGATCATTTTGTGGATTTCTGGCGCTATATTTAAATTATTTAAAGGGAAAGAAAAATTGGAGGGGGGTGATGTAGGGTTAAGTCTGGCTCTTTAAAGAGCGAAGTAGAATAGAAATAGTTCGGCGGTATGAAACTATTAGCCGAACTAGACAGAGGTGACAACGCAGTCACACTGTGTGCGCAACTGCAACATTTATAATCACATGGACTATCCGAATTCATATGGCCTGAATGTATGTTATCGGCGGTGATGTTTTTGTTTTGTAGTGTACTGACAATGGCTGCATCTCTATTGAATGCATTGCCATTCGATGTGTGCTGCATGCGTGTGCCAAGTGTGTGGTCTTTGTTGTTTGTTTTACTTGCCGTCGCGGCTTGGGTTTGGCACGCCAAGCTAGAACTCATTGGTAGCAAGGTGAGCGAGATGATAATAACGAGGACAACGAAATTTATTTTTTGGCGAACCATATCTTTAAGAATAATCCATTTCGCCCCAAAACACTACTTATGTGCATTCCAATTGATGTGCCAATCTGGCTCCGCCGGTTGCGGTGCTTGGTGATATTCCAAAAAAATTGAATTTTAAAGACAGGGTCAATTTATAGCTATATGAATTCATTACATATTTGCTATTTCTGCAAAATTATTATGTAAAATACGAGTTTTGAGATTTAATTTAGAGGGCTGAAAAACTGATTCTTTTACTCCATTATAAGTGACAGCGACTACCATACAGCCTGCAATGATAGCGATGCCACAGAATTTTGTATTTAAGATATATCGTAAATATTTTACCCGATATATAAATCTATCATAAACGAGCCTCATTATTTATTAGATAATGAGGCTGTTTTAAAATGCTACTGTTGATAGTCCGGCAGCGATAGGTACTGACTCAGTAATAACTTACGCGGTGATTCACTCAATAACTCAGTGAATCATTTTTTCGAGTTTTGATTTGTCGCCATCACTTGGTTTATGGTCTAGGTTGTGAATTATGCCCGCTAGATCACGTGCGTGGGCAGATGCGGAATTGTCGTTCATGATTTTGCTTAATTTTTCTTTATCTGCCGGGCTTGCTTTGTGTTGTAGGTTTATCATTGATTGTGCCAAAATTTGTTCATGTTTCGATGCGGATTTATTATCAACAATCCCTTTTAGTGTTCCTTTTTCACCGTCACTTGGATTGTGATTCAAGCCCATCATTATTTTTGCCATTGATTGAATAGCTGCACTCTCATCTGCAAATGATGCCTGACTGGCAAAAAAACCTATCGAAAGCGCCATTAAAAGTACCAGTGGTAATGTGCGTGTTTTTTTACAAATGTTCAATGGTTTATACATTGCTATCTCCTTGTTGGATGTTACTTGTTGGATGTTACTTATTCTAGAAAAAAAACTAGAAAAAAGCCTAGAAAAATTTTCAAATGCTGCCTATTTTCATACGATTGGCCAGTAAAAGGCAAGCGCAAATTTAGCACAGATATCTTAGCATGATTATCATAGTAATTATGAGTATGCTTACTATTATCTGAATTTTAAGAGTAAGCGCAATAAATAAAGGGCTATGTTTACTTACTCGCTACTAAGACCTGAATTTACTTGAAAAGTTCAAGAATCTTAGAATAAGAAACGGGATCAGTGCTGTGTGCTGTCTGGCTAATAGGTTTAAGTTTACAAGCAAGTCAGTTGCGCTTGATCCGGGTATGTATTCCGCTACCCGGGCCTCAAGGGATAATGTCTGGTTTGAAAGTCAAACGACCCGTCGTCATGCACAGAAAAATACAGAGGTTCCGCTGGTATTAATATAACGCTTATGAGTTTTCTGCTTGGCGCAAAACGTTAACCGGAACACCGCCGACACCCCAGTTCTCGGTTTCGACTTCATCGATGACAACAAAGGTTGTGGCCGGATTTTTATTCAACACCCGCACCAGCATGTCAGTCGTGCTGCGTATGAGTTCAGCTTTTTGTTCAGGCGTGACGCCTTCGCGTGTAATCTTGATGTTCACATAAGGCATGCTGTTTCTCCGTTGCGTATTAGCGTGTAATGAAAGACGTTGAACATAATTTTTTAAAGGTAAATAAGAATAATAGAAGAATGGCTGTCTGTTTCCACTAATTTCATTAATTAATTTATTCGTGGTGTATATAAAGTTGGCATAAGGGGTGCCGACAAGTCGTTCATGTGACGGCAAACTGGCGATTTTAGATTCAAGTCCGCGTACAATTTGGTTGATTAAGTCGCAACTCTTATATGCTCATTTATGCCTCTATTAAGAAATGCGTGCCAATTTTCCTGGTAGACATTATTTATTCTCAGCTCTATTCGTACTATAATTGTGAGATATACTCCGTCTTACTTATCTGTCATGCAAGGAAGCGCTATGTTAAAAATAACTGTGTTAAAAATTACTTGGTCAAAAATAAAGAATGTCCAGTTAGTCATTTTTGTTGCTACTTCTATCCTGTTATATTTTTCAGTCATGCTTAATTTCGCTGTAGCGGACCTATCTCGCTACTTAAGGCCAGCCGATGTACCTGTACCAATAGATAACCAGCAAACTCAAAACAGGATTGCGTTGGGTAAAAAACTATTTTTTGACCCACGGTTATCGGGATCGAATTGGATAAGTTGTGGCACATGCCACAATCCAGCCCTTGGCTGGTCAGATGGGTTACCCACTGCGATTGGTCATGGCCAAAAAGTGTTAGGGCGTGCTACGCCGACTATCTTAAATACAGCTTATAATAAACACCAGTTTTGGGACGGACGCGCTGATACGCTGGAGCAGCAAGCGCTGGGCCCTATTGCGGCTGCAGGTGAGATGAATCAAGATCTTGATGAGCTTGTCAAAGAATTATCCGCGATTAAAGGTTACGAAAAGCTATTTAAAGCCGCTTATCCTCAAGAGGGTATTTCAAAAAAGACGATCGGCAAGGCCATCGCGAGTTTTGAAAGGACCATTAACTCAACCGAATCACGATTTGATCGTTGGATTAAAGGTGAAAAAAACGCCATGAATAAATCAGAAATTCGTGGATTCAATGTATTTGAAGGCAAAGGTTTATGCGCCAGCTGCCATAGTGGATTCAATTTTTCTGACGGTGCTTTTCATAATATTGGCCTGAAAGATAATAAGGATCCGGGCCGTTTTGCTGTCACTAAAGACAAATCCTTAGTCGGTGCACTAAAAACCCCAACGCTGCGTGATATTTCACTAACAGCGCCCTATATGCATAATGGGGAGTATAAAACATTAGCCGAAGTCGTAAATCATTATGATCGTGGCGGTGATAGCAAGAAAAATATCTCTCCGTTGATGATAAAATTGAACCTGAGTAAACAAGAGAAAAAAGATCTTGTTGCTTTTATGGAATCACTTACCGGTGTAGCGGCTAATGTTGAAATACCACGGCTCCCAACAAATTAGGCAAAAACTGCTTAATAAGAGTTTAGCTTTCGGCTGTGTATTTTTCTCTAACTTAATTGCGTAGTAGACACACCGATGACTTTCGCTAGTTTCAGGTCAACGGTGTGTGTCTCTTCAAATATTATGAGTTAATATCGGTCATAATCGTCGTCGGAAATCGAGTTAGATGTTTTTTTACCATGGTCTGTGTTGGAAGCTTTTGCTTGATTGTTTACGTCATGTCCGTTGTTCACCGAAGTGGTGCTTTTATTTGAAGCACAGGCAGATAATAAAATAATTAAAATGACAATAGCTGTATTATTGATTGTATTCCGCATAACGTGTGTTCTCCTTCATATAAAATAAAGTGTAACAGTGTAAGGGGTGTGCATTACTTAAAAAGGGATCTTCGGGTTAACTGAGTACAACACATGATGATGTTTAGTTGCTCAAATGAGTCTACGCGCATTAACGTCAATCACTTCCTTGCATACTATGATTACGTTTTTAATGGCAATCAGTCAGTTTTAATAACGACGTGATTGCTTCGCAGGCGTCAACGATGGCCATGCCTTTTAGCGGGGCCAGATTATTGTTGTCAATGCGTACAGCTTTATGCAGCAATTGCTGGATTTGTTGCTGGCTCAGTTCAGGGCGTTGTTCCAACAATAATGATACAATTCCCGTTATATGTGCTGCGGCGAATGAACTGCCATTCAAAAAATCGTAAGAGTTCCTGGGAACCGTTGTTAGGATCTCTCTTCCAGGTGCAGATAATGTACCGGATATATCCTGTATTTCACGGCTTAATTTATCTTCGCTTACGCCAATAACGCCAGGCACCGATACAGGAAAAGTGTAGTTTTTATTTCTGCTGTCTTTGGCTGCAACCACAACGACACCTAAGTCTAGCGCTTTTTGTATTAGTCGCTTTAACAGTGGGTCTTCGGGACCACTAAGGCTCATGTTAATAACATGTGCGCCTTGCTTTACGGCAAAGTGAATCGCTTTTGCCAATGTGAAACTACTGCACACGGCGCCTCCATCTCCCTGTTTTTTCTGCCAACAGGCTTTTAAGGCCATTATATTCACATCGGGTGCGATGCCGACAATGCCTTCTTGGTTTCCTGCTTTTGCCGCGATAACGCCTGCCACTGCGGTGCCATGAATGTCGCCTTGTGATTCATTTGAGGTGACAAAATTTTTGTTTTTTATAATGCGATCACGTAAATCAAGATGGTT
>CAZWBV010000176.1:0-6209 GCA_964632225.1 uncultured Gammaproteobacteria bacterium
CTGCAAAAATGAGTAAAAAGAGAATTAAATAGTAACGGTAGCTACTTGATTGAATAAACCTTAATTGACTAAGTTTTGATCGAACAAGTTGCGAACGATTTGCCGAATAATCGGCGACCTGATCCGCAGTCAAATCAACATGAGCACGTTTATCGCTTTCATCAAGAGTTTGGACTGGCATGACAGTTTGCTGTCTTAGGCTTAGGTAAAGTTGGATGAAAAACTTAAATTATAGACTTACTTGGCGTTCTTGATTAAAACGTATACTTAAATTTTACTATTAAATTAAATTAATTTGTAATTGAACTTATTCAGCACTCACTGCGCCACCGCCGCCACCGCCGCCAGCAACCGCTAATCCAAGACCAACCGCGACGCCTGTCACAACAATCTGTGTGGTTGAAAGATTATTAAAAAATGAACCACCTTCTGCTTCCTCAACCACACCAACACTTTGCTCAACTGTCTCAGCAGCTTCCGCAGACGCTGTTGTTGTATCGAGAGTTGGCGTATCGATTGGTGGTCCATCTGAAGTATCCGGTACTTGGGTATCAGATGCAGGGGGTGTTGTATTCAACGGGGATTTTTCCAACGCTTCTTCGGAAACAGAAGGACTCACGTCTGTCACCGCTTCAGAACCAATAGCACGTGCATAATAGGGTCCAATCTTCTTTATGGATTTATTTGCCGAATTGTTACCATGCTGACAGGCACTTGCGTTAAGCGGCAGTGTCAATATCGAATTAGCATGTAATTTAGTCACACAGCCATCGTCTTGCACGACGACGGCTTGTGCTCCGTCCATTGTCATAACACGATCGCCGGATTTTAACGCCATATCCAAACGGGCAATCGAATAGCCTTTGCCATGATTAATTAGCACCATCCCAAAAATTTGCTTAAGGGATGCCCCGTGTGTTGAGGATCTAGTTGAGGACCTGGAATAATGTGTAGCATCAGGAAGAGGCACAACGTTACTCTTTACGCTCTTTATTTCAGTGGGATAATCAGCGGACCCGGATGCACCAACAGAAAAACTCAACCCAAAAATTAAAATCGTTCTAATTACAAACTGCATAATACTATTTAACATAAACATCATTTATCTGCCAAGTCACTACAAGCCAACTAATCTAATAAAATAAGCATAAATTTAATGTGCTGAGTATAACACTGGTTTTGATTAATGTGAGGTTTTAGATGGAGATATATTAGATGGGGATATGAATGTAGCCTGATTGTACAATCAGGCATGTGCCCAGTTTGTTATTAAAAATGAGCAAATATCCATCAACTAGGGTCTTACTGTTCCCCGCGTATTTTTTTGCGTTGTTGCTTCATCGTATGCGTAAAAAAAACCATCAATAACAAGCATTTTATTACGCTTTTTAAAGTAAATTCTCATTGCACCTGAAAATTTGTTACTTTTTTTGTCAATCCGATTACGGATATTGAGCATAAAATCGATATCACCCCATATGATTCCATTTTTATCTTCTTTCCAAACTGCATTTTTGAATTTGATACTTCGACTATCCGTATTGCGAAAAAGATCGCTATATTCTTTTTTTAATACTTCTTGGTTATTGCCATCTTCCGTTTTTACATTTTCTTCAAATAAGCTAATAAATGTATCGATATCGCCTACCTTAAATGACGATTCAAACTTAACGAGCACCTTGTTTATATCGCTAATTGAAAACCCACCGGAAAACACGCCTGCGTTGGAATCAGCAACATTCAAAAAATACAGAACATCAGATGGTGATCGTATATCACTCAATGCCACAGTAGAACTAAAAAACAGTAATATAATAATAAGTAATCTATCTCTAATTAAGCCTATTCTAATAAACCAGGTCTTAGAAATATTAACACTCATTTTCCCCGCCCCCATCCACCGTTCCAATTTATAATGTTCCCATCGACAATGACAATATAGTGCAATGTTAGAAGTAATTTATTAAAAAACGCTTATATTAAATTCTCTCAATGACCATTGAGTCGAACCAAATTTCTCCCGACATCATGTCATTTCCTCGCCCACTCACTTCTGATTCTAATCGTAGATCTTGAGCTTCGCAGTGAGTATCCTGTATCTCAAATTCCAGACTAAATCGCCGCCATTGTCCAACACCGAGAAACCGCTCACTTTTTCCAAGGCTTTCGCCGAAATGCTCACGCGAGTTTATAAGGCACCTTAATTTCCATCTTAGCCCACCTGTAGAGATTAAACTATCTGGCCGCACGCTGCCTGCTAACCGATACCTGGCCGGAGCAAGAAAAAGAGTTTGGTAAAAATGCTTGTAAGGTTTATCTTCTCCCTGAAAAACAAAATGTAACGCTCTTTGGCCCTGATTACCAAAAGTATGCTCTGTCTCTACAAGAACACCATTCACCTTGTCAAATTTCCATCCAAACCCACTGTGAGATAAAGATGCTTCAAAGCTTCCGTTATAGGGCTGCCCCATATATTTTAATCCTTGAGGCCCGAGTCCGTTTAACCAGGCCAAAAAAGCGTCTGACCAAAGCCCTTCTTTTTGTAGACGGGCAACATACACACCACGCTCATTTTGACTGATTTCTATTGGTGACTGGCGGCGCAACTTATAAAGTTGATCTAATGTACTAATTCGACTTGCGTTTTTAGCAGCATATTCAAAAAATTCTTGCCACCAAACAGGCGGAGAAGATACAACGTTGTTTAAAACGTTGTTTAAGGACTTTTTCTGCGTGCCATCTTCCACCCAACTTAGAAGAAGAGGAAACATACGGGACTTGAGTTTTGGCGTTGTTTGAAGTACAACATTCCAGCTTTTTATTGCGTTATCCAGTTTGTTACGCCTTAGCCAGAAAGACGAAGCTTCTATGTGTGTGTAGGCATCATTGGGCAAACTTTCTATTGCTTGATTCACGAGGTCATCAGCCAAAAAGGGTTCGTTTTGTTCTAATAAAATTTTACCCAGCGATAATAGTACGCGCCCATCCGATGGATTGCCGTTCAATGCGCGTTGTAATAATTCATTCACTTCGTCCTTTTTTTCGCTTGGGATTAATTGCGAAGCACGAAATAAAGCGCCGGGTTGATCTGGTATCCACGCCAGCGATTTGGCTACCGCATCATCATCATTAAGTATTTGTTGCTCATACCATTGACTCATGCCCAGGGTTATTATTTTCCAAATGATACCAATGGATAAAAAAATCAGAATACCGTTAAGCAATGCGCGATTCCTTAATATATTGCGATCTTTAGCGCTCACTCCCGTATCCATTCTATCCAAATAGTGATTAAAATTGGTGAAATAACCCAGTAATAACCAAACCTTCCGCTTCCGTTTTTAGCACCTCTATTGTGACTTCGCCCGTAAAGGTTTTAAATTGATCACCGCCCTTTGGCCATATTTTAACTTCAAAGAAACCATTACCTTTAGCTGTATCGTTGTCATATTTCCAGTCCAGGTTACCAAGAATGAAGCGTCTAGCGGCTGATTTACGAAATAAATCTTTATAATCAGCTTCAATACTCAATCGATCAGAACGATCTTCTGTTTTCGCATTTTTACTAAATAAGCGCATGAATTGAAATAAATTGCCATCTTCATACGATCGAATAAATCGAAATATCAATAACGCTAATTCTCGCTGAGATATTTTTGGTTTAGCGATAATAAAAGGCGCAACAGGATCATCTACAAATGCAATTGTACTTTTGGGAACAGAATCAGGTGATATATCGTCGAACGGTGTCACAGGGGGCGTTATTTTAGTCTCAGGCAATGACTGGGTTTGCTCATTGTCTAGAGCGGAGGCAAAACGTTTTGTTTGATTAGAGACGGTAGAACCAAATGATGGCGTAGTCGCTGTAGTTGTAGTTGATCTAGTTAACGTCGGTGCTTTTGTAACTTCGGTAACTACTTTCTTTTTAATAGGCGGTGTTACTATTATCCGTTTATTGACTTCGCTTTCTTCTTTAAGAATAAGTTCTGCACTAGTAGGCGACTTAAATTGGGTTACCGGTTCGCTTATATGCGGTTTTGTATTCGATGTAGCATTCGATTTTTCCACTTTACCCGCTTCTTGTGATGTTTTTTCCTTGTTGTTTTTTTTCACATCATCAGTGGGTATTGCCGTTTCAGTGTCTATTCGGCTAATCTCGCTTGTGGGCTTTAAAGGCAATGGAACTTTTATTGTATTTTGTGGCACATCATTAATTACAACATTTTTTTCACCCGCCGGTTTTATCTGAGTAAAATACAATAATGACACCAACATTACCGCAACTACAGCAAAAGCACCAATAGTAATAATATTTTTAAAGCCCGTTTTCGGCCCTAAATATTCAGTCGTACCATTTATTGAACGTGAATAAGCCGTTTTCTTTGCGAGATAATGACTGTCTGGACCTGTGTCTAAGCGCGAACTCAACTCCGTTTGTTGTGCTGGCTTCCTTCGGGATTCACTTTTTCTGGATTCACTTAGTTGTTGCTTTGTTTTTACTAAACGGTAATGCACTCTTACCCGGGTAAGTACCTCAATATAATCCGTCGATTTCGCTAAAAAATCATCGGCACCAGAAGAAATTGCTTTTTGTTTGGTATCAATATCGTCTGTGCCAGTCACAACAATAACGGGCATTGCTTTTAGCCGTTTATCCGGGTTTGTACGAATTCGTTTGATAAGTGCATAACCATCCAGCTTTGGCATCTCCAAATCGGTTAACACCAATAGAATGTCGTCCATTTGCTGCAATTTTTTCCAACCCCGTTCACCATCTTTCGCAGTGATACAGTCAAACTCCTTATTCAGGGTCAGCGACAGGCCCGCACGTACTGTTGCAGAATCATCGATTATCAGTATTTTTGGGAGCCCGTTATTGACGGATACTGAAGAAGATGTGCTCTTAGCTTTTCCTCGAGATCCGGCAACTTCAACGTTTCCAGGTCCATCGTCTTCCACGAACATAGATTCACTGGCATTGTTTTTTTTACGTGAGGATACATAAGAATCAATTGGCTGCACATTGGTTGCAGTAACCTGAGAAATATTTTCGGCTTCATTTGATTCTTCGGTCACTGGGCGCCGTAACCGGCCTTGAATTTCTAACGACCGGATATATTCTGCGCGTTTTTTGTCATCCCGCAATATACTGTAAGCTCGATTTAACCTGGACAAATCGGCTTCGTTAGACTGTATTGAATTATCTTCTCGATCCTGATAAAAAAGTCTGACCAGTAACGCGTAGTGTTCTCGAATATCATCAATATTTGAGTCGTGATTTAAGCCCAATATGCGATAGTGATCGCCACCAGGCGCAAATAACACTTGTTCTGAAAAATAGGATGTCGCATCGACCAACTCAGATGGTGCCTCAGTAGCTGCAGCACGTGATAGAATTTTTGCTCGCGCTTCCACTTCACCCGCAGTTAATTCAAGCAGATCAGTAATACCTTCAGGAAGCGGTTTCATAGAATCGAGTAAATCAGGATAAGCCGATGGCTTTCGATAAAAATCGAGAACCAACTCAAAGATGTCTTGTTTTACGGGTGTTGCAGCTTTCATCGAATAAATACGTCCTAAACAACAATTTCAATTAATAGACACCAACAATCTGGTTTCTGGTTTCAATTAATTCGAGAATACACGCCATTATCTACTCTTAAGAAGGTATTTAACCCCACAGTTACCCAACCCAGAAGCCTGTCGGACTCAGGGTGAATCTGCTACAGACCTCGGTACCCCTCTTTGAGGGCTGAAAGCAGCAAATCTGTAATAACGGCGCATACGATAGCATAAAAAGCCCTATTCTATCATCTATTATTACAACGACTTATTAGCCATCTTTTTAGTAAATTCTGCCTATTTTATGCAGGGGATAGGCGGTATTGATGCAGGTGGGGGCAGATAAATATCAAGACGGTATTTGTCTTTGAACAGACTGTGCATTCTCAGATAACTGATGATTATAACCGGGTACTTCTTCTTCCCGCTGATAATAATAATAACTATTGTAATAATCCTCACCACTACGCGGAGAGTATTTCGATAATATCCCACCAACAATTGTGGCTTTTGTAGTGTGCAAACGCTTCAGCGCAGCTTGCAAATGTTCATGTCGGGTGGTGCCCGATTCTACCACGACCACGGTACCATCAGACACATTGGCCAACACCAGCGCATCTGCCAACCCCATCACAGGGGGGCCATCC
>CAZWBV010000177.1:0-6191 GCA_964632225.1 uncultured Gammaproteobacteria bacterium
TAAGAGTGGCGGTATATTTTTAATCATCATAGACATTTTCTATCCCTCAGGTTTTACAGTTGCATCGGTTTGTTTTTTTAACTTAAGTGAAATATGTTTCCACTCCAGCGATGGAAGTACTCGATTACCCTTATGGTTAATGGCTTCTTGAATATTGAGCATGACGTCGGGCGCGCTGAGATCATTTGAGTTCATGGGCACTAACGCAGCAAGCGTCAATTTTGAATAAGTTGAAAATATACCTTCTAACAACGTCTCCTGCTCTCCACTTAAAAGAGCCAGCTTTTTTATAGCCGCCAAATCTCGTTGTTCCATAGCACGCGTCAGCAATGCGATGGTCGCATTGATTTTACTATCGTCGACAGACGCCACCTGAACGCTTGAGGTCACTGAATCAACATCACATCCTGCAAAACAAAACTCGGGGATGGGTGAACTGGACACCCATGGGTTTTGATCTCCATTTGTCGCTGTTGCGACATCCAAACCCACCTTATTTAACATGTTTTGTACAGACAATCCGGGTTGCGCAAGATATTTTAGTAACGCAGCAGTATAGGGACTATGATCTTCATAGCCATCAATAGCAACATTACCGGGTTCCGTTGCATAAGAAAGTATTGCGCCATTAATGCTATTAACGGCAGCAAGTCCACCTCCCCTGTAAACGCCACTGCGCACCAACACTTTATCTCTGATGCGCTTTTCAAACGGATTATTACGACACGCATCCAATAGCCCAATACTTAACCTGGGTCGATGATTTTTCAACGCGATTAAAATCATATCAAGGTCAATTCCAGAAAATTCGACTTCATGTACGTCATTAATATCCGCATCCACTGGAATTAAAAAATTCCGGCCCTGGTGCTGTATTCCATGTCCCGCGTAGTAAAACAGTGCAATGGATCTATTATCCAATTTATCAACAAATTTCCCAAGCAAGGCCTTCATTTCCGATCTCGACTGATCGACTCCTTGTACAACATCGAACCCCAGATGCACTAATTTTTGACTGATCGCCTTGGCGTCACTGGCGGGATTGGGTAAAAAATCAGCGTGGACGTAGTTACTGTTACCCATTACTAATGCCACTCTGTTTGTGGTTATTGCGTTACCTGCCGCGATGACATCTGAACTAATGGCAATAAAGCACACGGGTACTATGAACAGGTAATTGGACAAGCTATTGAAGTATTTCATTATCTTGACTATACAACTCCGAACCGTTCCCGAGGTAGCAGCAAGATAATAGCTCGATTCATTCAATAGTAATTAACTAATCCATAGTCAATACAGACGAAAACGGTCTACGGCGCTTTTCCTGAGTCCAGCATTTTTTAATGCTATTAAAAGATCAGGGCAAGTCAATACACAGTCCATCGCCCATAAGAAAAATTTTCTTATTCCACGGCTATACCGTGTTTAACGCCAAAAGTAATACAACGTTTTCAGCATTAGTATTATTTTTCTGGTTTTTTTAAGTTTTTCTTAACATTTTATTAAACTTTTCTTAAGTTATGGATTTATTTCATCTACGAACAAACTTTTATACGCCTGAAGCGTTATCAAAAGATATGAAGTGGAAACAATTTTGAGAACCAGACTAAGAACGATTTATTATAACTATATAAATGAGAGACACGTGTGTTTGTCAATAATTAGATAAAAAGCGAGGCTAAAGGTGAAACTATATACCTACCCACTCATTACAGCAAATACTACAGCTAATGGCCTAAATAGCCTCCGACTTGCACTTTGTTGTGGCGTGCAGAGCGGTATGCAGATAACTAAGATTTTTGATAGTATATTATCAGCGCACAGCAAAACTACGCGGCACAACTCGCGGGATCTACACAATAATAAAAAGGAGATTTCAAAAAAATGCTTAACAACTATGCAGATGGCGAACTCATAAAGCGCTACTTAACCGATGCGGATGACAGTGCATTTGAAATCCTTTTGGAACGTCATTACGACTTAACATATAAACGTTTTCTTTATCGTTGCCGCAACCCGGATGATGCCGCAGATTTAACCCAGCAACTTTGGATGCAGGTGTTAAAAAACCTCAAAAGCTATCAGGATTTCGGGAAATTTCCTGCGTTCCTGATGCGCAGCGCATCAAATCTTTTGACTGATTATTGGCGGCACACTGGCATAAAAGAGAAGGTCATTCATGATACCCCTTCACAGCGGCAAAACGCTAATCAAAACGAAAACGACAGTCCAAGCTTTGATTATATCGAAAATGCAGCTGAACCGGGGCCTGATATCGATACAAAATTAGCCCTACAAGAACAAATTCAGTATTTGACCCAAAAGCTGATACCCGCCCTACCGTGTGATCAGCGTCTCGCCTTTTTACTCAAGCATGAGTCTGAATATTGGGAATATAAAAGCCGACTCAGTTGGCAGCATCTCGCTGAACTCAATGGTATTACTGAACAAGACGCCTGGGAAAAATTTGAAAAGGCGCGAAATCAGTTGGTCACCCGTGAGAATGGAGGCGAAGTCAACACGGCGTGTTCATGTGAATCAATGTTGATTTTCCTTGTGTGGACACAAGCGCAGCGCCGACTAAAAAATCAAGAATTTACCTGGCAATATTATGCCAAAATACTAAATGTGTCCGAAAACACATTAAAAACGCGCTATCGATCCGCCCTTAAAAACCTGTCCCGGGGTTTGACGGATCTGGAGCAACAACATGACGGGAAAACAAATCAATGACCGATTCCAGTAAAAACCCTAGCCAGGATAAAATGATTGATTTATTCAAAATTTATCAAACCCGGCGTACATCAGGCGATATCAATGAACGATTACCAACACCAATGAAAGTTCAAAATGAAAACGCATCCGCATCCAGCGCAAACGGTACAAGCAGTAATAGTGAGCAGGTGAAATCAGTATATAGAGCTTATCAATGTAACAGAGATCCTTATCGGGCCGAATTATGTTCCCTGATTATGAATGCGGCCAGAGAGAATACTAAAGAGCGCCGCAATCAAAATCAGTATGCTGGCGCTGGAAACAAAAACCAGTCGATAATCAAAAGGATATTTATCTGGCCAAATACGCTACTAACAAAAATAACCGGCAAATTTACTGATTTTGCAACTGATTACGGGCGACTGTCCGTACCCATTATTCTGTTCGTGATTGTAGCCGCAATCGCCTTTACACAAATAGAGGACTCTATTCAGGACGATTATGTCATCGCACTTGACGATTTTCCTGCTGTCTTTAATGAACACGCGGCTGATTTGTCCGAAAAAATAAGACTCTCTGTTGATACCACATTTGCTTTCAGCACAGGCGATGACTTAAGAAATAATACTTTTCAGATAGGCGTTATTTTAACGGACCTGCCTTTACTCGTTAAGGCAGATAGTCACCCAGCGGCAATCGGTCTGCTAGACAGACTTCGTCAGTTAGCTGAAAAAACCGATAATGGGATCTTACTGCCATCAATACACGCTTTACGCACCACATTAACGGGGGCGCAGTCCACGCACGGGCAAACAGATCCCCAGGTGCTCAAATTATTAACACTGGCCACGGCGCAATATGCGAACCACGATCTTGATGACGTTTTTAAGCTAGGTAAGTGGATTGAGCAAACTTATCTTGCGACATTAATCCAGCATCAGGAATTGGATAGCCAACTGTTGCATCAATTATTTAATCAACGAAAAGCCATAAGCCATAATGCATTACAAGAATTAGAAAACGAGCCCGCAGCGATAGCACTACTGAAAGACCTGAAAAACCTTGAACTTCAACGAGAACCAACACCAAAAGACATTCGACAGTTGCAAAAAAAGTTGCTACAAATTAAGGCCGTCCTTTTATGATAACGGTGAAACAGCCTTATCGGTTTATTTTTTTAATCAGTATTATTTTAATTTACGCGATCGGCTTTGCGGATGCCTCTGAAGACCCAAGGGCCTCGGCAAGCTTTTATATAGACACCTATGGCAACGTGGATGTATCAAAATCGCCGCTGGCCAAACGTGCGTACAGTGTATTTGAACGTGTACAACAAATTGCTGAAGACCCCATTGACCTGACGCCGTCACTAAAAATTATCAACAGTGACGGTCGACCCTGGGCAATCGCATTACCCGATGGTTATATCATTTTATCCCGCGCGGCGTTGGAAATCTGTTATCAAGGTGTGGAGCCTGCTGTTGGTGACGCCCGACTTGCGTTTGTACTTGGCCATGAGTTGGCGCATCTGACAGCCAATGATTTTTGGCATCGTAAAATTTATCTCAGTTTGTCTGGCAAACAAAACAATAACCTGTTAACACAAATAAAACATGTTATCCGCCCCGCAGTCGGTGATATCAATGGGACTGAAGAAAAGGATTGGCGTGATGTCATCAAAAGAAAGGAGTTGCAGGCTGACGATGCAGGGTTTCTTTATGCCTCTTTGGCGGGTTTTCGCACCGATCTCATATTATCAAAAGAAAAAGGGGGGGATGATTTTCTCGAATATTGGGTTTCTCAAACCAGAACCGGTCAAGACGATCTGCATTTCAATCCAACGGAACGATCCGCCTTCCTACAGAATCGGTTTAAAATGATTATCGCTAAAGTGGAATACTTTATGTCTGGCGTGCGTCTGGCTCATTTTGGTCGATTCGAAGACGCAATGCATTTTTTTCAGTATTTTCAACAAGCATTTCCGGCACATGAAGTCCTTAATAACCTGGGTTACGTTCATTTAAAACTGGCGCGTAAACATATGTCAACTTCATTACGTTATCACTATTGGATGCCGACGTTGATGGAAAATGTGCCGTCGTTTGTGGTACCAAACCGCAGTTTGGGCAGCGCCCTGCCGCCCATTGCGAAAAAACATCTGCGGCGTGCCATAAAATATTTATCCAAAGCCGTGGATACAGGCGATGAACGTATTTCGAGTCGCATCAATTTAGCGACTGCCTTTTTATATTTGGATGAACACCACAAAGCCAGGTCGGTTATTGAAGAAGCGCGTAATATTGCACCACAAAACAACGCGGTGATAGAAATGCGGGCACTTATTTTGTATGAACAAGAAAAAGAAATTGACATGTGGCCTACCGCAATTCGTTTGTTGAAAAAAATAGCCGTCAGTGATGAGCCGCGCACATGGTATAATCTCGCTCGTTTATATGAAAATCGCGGGCGTAAAAAACAAGCCAATATATATTGGCAAAAAGTGGTCTCATTGAGCCATCAAGTACCTGCCGGTATTTTACGCATAGCGTGCCATAAAATAGGCGCACTTGTTAGTCGTTGCGCCAATACAGACCCGTATCAAGGTAACATTCCATCACCCGTCAATCTCGAGTTACCGGCTGGTACTGACATCGGCACAGCCGCTGCAAAAAAATACTTTAACGGCTGGCAACACCAACATAAAACCATTGGCCCACTGCCGGTTGATATTTATATTGCAAACAATGGAAATTCCTATTTAGCGGTGGATTATCAGTTATCATTAGCCGTTGTCAAAAATCATTCCTATAAAACAACAGCCGAACTATTGAATTGCTGCGGTAAACCTATTTCGACTGAAAAGCTCGGGCACGCTGAACTCTGGTCGTATGGCTCAGGTTGGTCTGTACTTGTGGACAAAAATAAAGTTCGCGAATTTTGGATTTCTGATTTTGATACTTAGTTTTGATACTTAGATTTTATATCGATTTCATATAAATTTAATATGTTAGTTGTGTGCAATAATTATACATATTAAGCGAGGAGGTGAACAATGAAAATATTTAGTTTTAGTAGTTTCATGTTATTAACATTAACCGCTGTGGGCTGCTCTAATAATGACGCGTGCCAGGGAAAAAATTCTACAAATAACAGTGATCGCGGCTTCGCTATACCGCAAGCGATTAAACAATTTGCCTCCACGGATTTAAAAGCATCCATCATAATCGATGGCGGGGAACCTGAAGCAATGAAAATTGCGGGTGGCCGTGTGCTGCCGTATGATTTTGAATTAACGCCCGGAAAACGTAAATTTAAAATTGTATTTGAATATACCTCTGATAAATATGAAAAAACATTCACGCTTGCAACCGCTATAAAAGAGGAACCCCTGACTGCTGGTTGTAATAATAATATTATTTTTGCAGAAAGCGATTTCAAAACGAAATGTGACGATTGTGACGATGATGGAGATAAGA
>CAZWBV010000178.1:0-6156 GCA_964632225.1 uncultured Gammaproteobacteria bacterium
TGCGCGCCTGAGCCGTGGATCAGGGTATGGGGGTATTTGTCCCAAAGCTTGTCCCAAGTGGGTTTTTTAGCGTTATAGATGGCGTTAAATTCAGGATTTTCGCTGTAACCCCATCCATCTAATATAATTAAGGCTATAGGTTTATGGTGATTAGGCATTTTTAGTTCAGTTTACCCCGGCATGCCGAGTAAATATCCATAAGTTAAGTAATAGATGAGCGGGGGATTCTAACTTAGAATCACCACAGTAGTGAAGTATAGATATATTGAATGACAGGCTCCTAGTCAGTAAATAGTCAAAATCGTAATATTCTTATGTTCTCACACGCTACATTATTGTATATTGTTTTAATAGTAATCGAAAATTTGTATAGCCGCATAAGCAATAAGCGTGACAAGCTTAACTTTGTTATAAGCTTGAACAAACGACGGATAGAAATTGCGGGCATTGCTGTTGTCTGCATTGCTGTTGTCTGCGTAGTTAATAATGGTTCGAGCGTTGGCTTGTCGGGCCGATTGCCCCTGCGCTGTTTGGGTTTTCTAGGAGCTGCTTTAGCGCATTAAGTTTTCGCGTTTTAGCTTTAGTGATCTAAAAAAATGGAGTGCAGGGACAAATAATGACTAGCGAAGAAACCGTATTAATTACCCATGACGATGACATAGAAAGAGCTTCCCGATCACTTAAGGCGATGTCGCATCCCTTACGACTGAAGATACTGTGCACATTAGAGGCGAAAGAAATTAGTGTTCAGGATATTGTTGAGTTAGTAGGGACCTCTCAAAGTAACATATCTCAGCATTTGGCCATCTTGCGGGATAAGGGGATATTGTCCTCACGTAAAGACGCAAACCGGGTCTATTATCGGGTTGGCGATGCGCGTACGTTGCGTTTGATTAGTATGATGCGGGAGGTCTTTTGTAACTAAGTTTTTTTGTAGCTGTGCGTTTGTTGATGCACGTAATAGCTCGATGTGCTGAGGACTAAGGACTAAGGACTAAGTAATTATATGTATATGCGCTGCGGCTATATAGCCCTAATGGTATAGCTTTAACGATATAGCCCCGTGTCCAAGCACTAGTCAAACACGAGGTTGTATTTATGGCTAAAGCATCGGCTTGCAGATTTAATTATATTTATATATTGTTCCTGCGAGGGGCGAATATAGTGTCAGAAACTCGACTAATCAGGGTCCCCAGCCATTCCCAGAACACGGTAACCTAAGTATAATTGTCGGCTTACGTGGCTTCTTTAATAAAATTTTAATAATAAACATACCTTTCATAATGTAAGCTGAAGAAAAGCAGATGTTAGAACAGCTAAATGAATTTATTATAAACCAGTGGATGTTATTCGCCGCCCTTATTGTTATCCTGGCGTTATTGGTAAAATCGTTTGTGGGCATAAAGGGAGTGGTAGAAATAAATCCTGCAAAGGCGATTCAATTGATTAACCATGAGGATGCAGTGGTTCTGGATGTGCGAACCGAAGATGAATTTAAAGAGGGCCATGTCCTTAATTCGAAGCATATACCGGTAGGTTTACTTGAAAGTCGAATCAAGGAAATAGAAGCGCTTAAAGCGAAGCCGATTATAGTGAATTGTCGTAGTGGAAATCGGTCAGCTTCTGCATGTGCGGTGCTGCGTAAGCAAGGGTTTACTGCCATTTACAAATTGGTGGGCGGAGTGCTGGCGTGGAAAAACGCTAATCTACCATTATCAAAAAGTTAGTAATGAACGTTGATTTAGGCAGGGAAAAATCTTTGTTGCGTCGGAATGACTATTTTATTTAGATTTATCGGGCGTCTTCTAACTAGGAGAGTATATCCGGGAGTGTGGGAGTGAGATGACGGGGATGAAGGAGCACAAGGTAGAAATGTACGGTACCGTGAGGTGTCCATATTGTTTGTTTGCGAGACAGTTTCTGGATGAAAAAGGCGTTGGCTATACCGAATTTTTAATTGATAACGAAAGTCATTTGCGCGATGAAATGGTCTCACGTAGTAACCGGACCAGTGTGCCGCAGATTTTTATTGGCGACGTGCATGTTGGTGGCTTTGATGATATGGCTGAATTGGATTTACAGGGTGGTCTCGATTTGTTATTGGGAGTAACCCAAGGGGATGCTGATTCGTGAAGGAGATTTGAGGAGAGTGATCAATGAAATCAAAACCGCTTTCACAAGCCTCGTTTTTTTGTTTGAGAACTTTTTACTTGACTTTTTACTTGACTTTTTACTTGAGAATGTTGTTAGTGAAATAAAGCAAGCAAATGTCTGAATTTATTCATTTGGTGTGTGAAAGCTGCAATCAGGTCAATCGAGTTCCAAAAGAAAAAATTGGCGCTGAAGGTAAATGTGGCGCGTGCCAGTCACCCATATTTACGGCATCACCCGTTGTTTTAACACGCCCGTTCTTTCAAAAATTTGTAGACCGTAACGATCTTCCAGTAGTTATTGATTTTTGGGCGCCTTGGTGTGGGCCGTGTAAATCGATGTCGCCTGTATTTGAGCAGGTGTCTAAACAATTACACCCCAGGGTGAGGTTCGCCAAGGTCAATACGGAGTCAGAGCAGAGTCTGGCAAGCCAGAATGGTATACGCAGTATTCCTACAATTGCGATTTTTAAGCGTGGTGCTGAAGTCACACGAATAGCAGGCGCGATGGATCATACTAATTTGACCGCCTGGATAAATCAAAACGTTTAGTTTTAATGTGGTTAAATGTTATGTGGATTACTCTTTACGGACTAGAACGGGGGGCATAGTAGTAAAATGACGGAAGAACAAAAAAGTAAGTCAAACGGCGCTGCGGCGGAAGAGCACAGCCAGGAATTCACGATTCAAAAAATCTATGTTAAAGATTTGTCATTTGAGACGCCAAATAGTCCCGATGTGTTTTCCGGAAAATGGGAGCCAGCTGTTAATCTCGAAATAAATACGGCAGGGAAGGGTTTAGGGTCAGATTTACATGAAGTTGTTTTAACGGTAACTGTATCGGCTAAGCTCGGAGAAAAAACGGCTTATTTAGTCGAAGTGCAACAAGCAGGTATTTTTTCCGTTAAAGGGTTGCGTGATCAAGAGCTTTCACATGCTCTAGGCAGCTATTGTCCAAATATACTTTTTCCTTATGCAAGAGAAGTCGTTTCGGATTTGGTAGTTAAAGGTGGCTTTCCTCAATTACTTTTATCGCCGATTAATTTTGATGCGCTTTATTCCCAGCATATGGAGCGGTTGCAACAGAAGACACAAGATAAGGGTAAAAATGAAATCCCGGTTGATCCCGTGCATTAGCTTTGGTTTCGGGATTGGTTTCGGAATTAGTTTCTGGGTTAGTTTTTGGAATTGCTGCTTAGCTTATGTGTTAGCTAATTATATTTAGAAGTGTGGCATGCGACAGTGATGGATAACTTTAAATCTCAACCTCAATTTGTTGTGCTGGGCGCAGGCTCCTGGGGTACAGCACTCGCTATTATTTTAGCGAACAATGGTCATCAGGTATCATTGTGGGCGCGCGAAAAGGAACTTGCTGATTCGCTGGGATCCACCCGGGAAAATATAAGGTATTTGCCAGGTGTTTCATTACCAAGCTCATTGTTAGTGAGCAATGATTTGGTTCAGCTGATAATAAAGAGAGAGTGTGAAATTCTTGTTGTTGTTCCCAGTAGTGGCTTTCGTTCTATACTTGAGCCAGTAAAGGATATTATTTCTCCTGATAGTCGAATTTTATGGGCGACAAAAGGGTTGGAACAAGGGAGTAATAAATTATTACACGAAGTAGTGCAGGATATTTTCCCCGAAATTCAGCCTGTTGCTGTAATTTCTGGCCCGACCTTTGCGTTAGAAGTGGCCCAAGGCTTGCCAACTGCGTTGACTGTGGCTTCATCTTCCGAAGAATATGCAACTTTTATCGCAAAATGTTTGCATA
This sequence comes from uncultured Gammaproteobacteria bacterium, assembly GCA_964632225.1. GTDB lineage: Bacteria > Pseudomonadota > Gammaproteobacteria > SG8-11 > SG8-11 > JAADIM01. Next base: position 3,922 of record CAZWBV010000178.1, read on the forward strand.
ATAAATCCCTGCGTGCCTATACAAGTAATGATGTTATCGGTGTTGAACTGGGTGGTGCAATAAAAAATGTATTAGCTATTGCGACGGGCATTGCTGACGGCCTCGGTTTTGGTGCAAATACGCGCGCTGCGTTAGTGACGCGAGGCCTAAACGAAATGATTCCGCTCGGTGATGTTTTAGGCGGGCAACGTGAAACCTTTATGGGTCTTGCGGGTATCGGTGATTTGATATTAACTTGTACAGATGATCAATCAAGAAATCGACGTCTCGGATTGGCATTGGGTGAGGGTAGAACACTTGAGGAAAGCCTTGCCAGTATTGATCAGGTTGTTGAAGGTGTACAAACTACCCGTGAGATATTTGAACTTGCCCAGAGTTTTGGTGTAGAAATGCCGATTGTTGAACAGGTATTTCGTGTTCTTTATGAAAACTGTCCCCCCAAGCAAGCCGTTAGTGCTTTGCTTGAGCGAGAACAAAAAGCGGAGTAATCTTAGCCTAAAAATAACGATTATCCGGCAGCCAAAATACACTTTTATGTTTCATATTGCCTTGTATGAACCCCGCATAGCGCCAAACACCGGCAATATTATTCGGTTGATGGCGAACAATGGTTGTCAACTGCATCTAATAGAGCCGCTTGGCTTCGATCTAGAGGAAAAGAAGCTTCGCCGAGCGGGTTTGGACTACCGTGATCTTACAAATGTTACCCGGTATGCCAACTACCGGAATTTTTTACAGTCTATGGATGGACGGCGGCTATTAGCTTGTACCACAAAAGGAAGTCGGCCTCACGATGAGATTGAATATCGAGATGGAGACGTCCTGCTTTTTGGGTCGGAAACGGCTGGCTTACCCTCTGCGGTGTTGGAAAGTATTGACCGTGATCATCGATTAAGAATCCCGATGTGCTCGACCAGCCGTAGTTTGAACCTGTCAAACGCCGTTGCTATTGTCAGTTATGAAGCATGGCGTCAACTTGGTTTTGCCGGTGGCGTCTAAATTGTTTGATACTGCATCCAGACTGAATCTCAAACGCTATGGGTATATTTATCTTCGGCCGCCCAGAGTTTATCCCTCCCTCCCCCTGTTCTAAGCCCCTTTCTTTTATCCTGTCTCCGATGGTCGCGGTTGCTGTAAAATGTTACGCTGGCTCCATTATAACTGACAAGCAAAAATTTAACTATTGAACCAAAAATAGGTCGAAGAACCGAACTAAAACAATATCCGTAAAAACAATATCCGTAAAAACAATGTCTCTAAAAACAACGTCTCTAAAAACAGAGTTCTGTGGTATGCAGTTTAATACTCCCCTGGTGTTGTTGTCTGGCTGTGTTGGTTTCGGTGAGGAATATACGCGGGTTGATGGTTTTTCCAACCGCGATGTAGGTGCAATTTGTTTAAAAGGAACCACATTAGAGAAACGTGCAGGCAATGCGCCGCACCGTGTTTATGAAACGCCGATGGGCATGCTCAATTCGATTGGCTTACAAAACCCGGGGGCTCGAGAAGTCGTAAATAAAATCTTACCCGCGCTGAATTTTGATGAAACGCGGTTTATTGCAAATGTCTCCGGTTCGACGATAGATGAATACCAAAAAGTTACCGAATTGTTTAACGACTCGCCCATTGACGCGATCGAAATAAATATTTCTTGCCCAAATGTCAAAGAAGGCGGTGTTGTGTTTGGCAATGATCCGGCCATGTCCGCTCGTGTGGTGGAAGCATGCCGCGCTGTTACAGACAAGCCCCTTATTACAAAGTTATCACCTAATCAAACGAATATTGCCGACAATGCGCAACGATGTATCGATGCGGGAACGGACGCTTTTGCAGTTATCAATACATTGATGGGTATGGCGATCGATATTGAACAGCGCAGCGCTATTTTGGGTAACATGCAAGGTGGTCTATCCGGGCCTGCGATTAAGCCGATTGCTTTATTGAAAGTACACCAGGTTTACCAGGTTTGTCGTCAACACAATATTCCTATTATCGGCCAAGGAGGGATTTTAACCGCTGAAGATGCGCTGGAATTTATTATTGCTGGCGCAAGTGCTGTTGGAATCGGCACCGCATTATTTTATGATCCGCTGGTTTGTTTAAAAATAAATTCAGGCATTGCGGATTATTTAGTCCGGCATGACTTGGCCGACATATCGCAATTGGTCGGGTCGTTGATAAATTAGCGCCTTAGTCGTCCTCACTACGACTCGACTGACTTATTTAGAATTACCG
>CAZWBV010000179.1:0-6140 GCA_964632225.1 uncultured Gammaproteobacteria bacterium
TTCACCAAAGGTTTTGTCGTTTTTGTCATCGGCAAAAACTGGCGCAACGAAAAGTATTAAAGTGGGGAGTGTTATACTAATTAACTTGTTTCTCATGCTTGTCTCCTAACGCGGTTTATTGAATTGTTTCGCTGTCAGGTTAGACTGGTGAGCTGATGGTTTGCTGATGAAATTCTGATAGTTTACTGAATACAGAAATTATTTAGTTTTACGGTAAACAGGCCTTGATCGGATAGTTCCACGTTGAATGACAGGCCCAGTATTTTGGTATACGCTTTGACGAGCGACAGCCCCAGGCCGGAGTGAGAAGACGAGGACCGGGCTTGGTCCTTACGCCACATGCGTTCAAATATAAAGGGCAGATCATCTTTTGTGAGTGAATCTGTTTTGTTTGAAAGTGAAAAAACCAGATGTTTTTTTTCAGGTTTTATGCTCACTGTGATATCACTGTTGATCGGGCAATATTCAATGGCATTTGATATTAAGTTATTGATAATTAAGTCAAATTCTACCACGCTGGATCTGGTCCAGGTATTGTCCGCATAGTCGCGATTCAGCGTTAATGACTTATTTTCAATTCTGGATTTATGTCGAGACCAACTATTATCAAAGCGCTCTGACAAGTTTATTTTCTCTGGATGCAATTTTACCTGCCCTTTTTCGCAACGTGCCAAATCCAGCAGGCTATTGACGGTAGCCTGAATTTGCCGCGATGAATCCAGCACGTCTTGCGGAAAAGTGGTCGTTGCCTCTATATTTTCTGGCCAGCGCAATGCAACTTCGGCCATGGTAGTGAGTTCACTGAGTGGTGTGCGTAATTCATGTGCGACGTCAGATGTAAAGCGTTTTTCCTGACCAAAACTGTCAAATAGACGTGACATTAATTGGTTAAACTGATCGACCATATCAAAAAGTTCGACAGGCGCATTTTTCAGCTCGATTTGTTCGCCTAAATTGTCACTATTGACGTCGGCGAACTGTTTTTGTATTTGTCTTAACGGCAACAGGACTTTGTGAATATTGTACCAGATTACCAACGCAGTCAGCCCTAATACAGCAATGACGCCCAACGCCAAAGTGAAGTGCACTTTATTAATGAGCATTTCCAGGTTTTTGATACTTTTCGCTACCACCAGAGTTATTTTCTTTTGGTTAGCGATGATTTCCGGCGTTCTTAGTGATTTATCTACAATTTGTGGATAAAAAACGATTTGAACTAATCGTCCTTTTTGGCCGCTACGCAATACACTGTTACTGAAGTGATGACCAATATTATTAACAGTGGAAATAGTGAGGTCTGTGCCTTGCAGAGATCGTGAACGTTCAAGCAATTCGACCTGTTCGATCCAGAGCTGAAAATATTCAGGGTTATCTGTTGCAGAAAATTCTGGCATAAATTCATCAGCAAAATCGAGTTCAATTTTATTCTGTTGCTGTTTGGTCAATGTGACCAGTAGTCTGGCTTTAGCCAGTAAGCTTACGTCGAATTCATTTCGTAACCCGTTAACAATGACTAAATCCACTAGAATGCTGGCGATAATCACAATCAAACCCGTACAAATCAGGCTGCGTTTAATTATGCGTCTTTCAATGGAAAAGTTAGCCATGTTTTTCTATGTAATAACCGAAACCACGACGTGTTTGGATAAAGGCGTTGATTCCAGCATGGCTCAATTTTTTTCTCAGGCTGGAGACATGAGCCTCAAGGGCATTTTGCGACACACTGGTGTTGTTGTCATAAAGGTGGTTTTCGAGATTTGAATACGTGATAACGCGGCCCTGGTTTAAGGCAAGGTGTTCACAAATGGAGTATTCGTTTGGTGTGAGTTTTATTTTAATTCCGTTCATAAAAATTTGTTTCAGGGCGATATCAATCATGATATTGTCGATGGTAATCTGGTTGGTGTCGAATTTGTTTGCGCGTCGTATTAGGGTATTTATACGTGCGTGCAATTCATCAAATGAGAATGGCTTGCATAAATAATCATCGGCCCCAATGTTAAGACCCTTAACCCGGTCTTCTACCTGATCTCTTGCCGAGAGGATAAGAACGGGCGTTTTAAGTTTTTGTTCACGGATTTCTGCCAATACACTCAAGCCATCCATCGTTGGCAACATGATATCGAGAACAATAATATCGTATTCCCCGCAAAGTGCGTAGTTCAATCCTTCGCGTCCATCATGCGTGCTATCGATAGTAAAGCCTAATTGCTTGAAGCCGATTACAAGTGACTTACGCAGTCGTTCTGAATCTTCAATGATTAATAGTTTCATACGCAGGTACACCTTGGTTTTCTAGAGAACTTCTACGACGTAACGATCGATTCGCTCGTTTTATGCACTCGTGCATGATAGCGATTTCCTTTATTGACATAATATTTAGAAGGTTATGGGTATCAGCTTAAGATTTATTGAAGATTTATCGAATAATCAAAATATTATAAGTCACCTATATAATCTACCCTGTATTATTATCAATGTTCTGCGTAAATTTATATTTTGGGATGTTAAAAAAAGTTGTCACACCTTGGTTAAAGAACCCCTCTAAGTAAAAGAAGATAACCTCTAAGTAAAAGAAGATAACAACGGACCAAAAGGAGATAACTTATGTATATACTTTACCATTATCCGTACTCCCAACATGCCAGGCGGGTGGTCTCACTATTAGAAGAGGCGGGACTCGATTATGAATTACGCCCTGTCGCGATGGACAAAGGTGAATATTTGACGCCGTCGTATCAAGCGATTAACCCAAACTATCAAGTACCTACATTTCTCGATGGCGATACAAAGATACACGAATCGAATGCGATTCTTCGCTATCTTTGCGTCAAGCATGGGTTGACGGCATGGTACCCTGCCGATTTACGACAGCGCGCCGCCGTTGAACAATGGCTTGATTGGAATCAATGCCGGTTGTCGCCTAGTGTTGTCGATATTGTGGTGAACAAAGTGTTTATGGGCGATAAAGGGGATTTTTCTGCAATCAAACGTGGCGAGGAAAACATGAAAGCGTTGTTTATCATACTGGATAACGGGTTAGCGGCGCGTGATTATCTTGCAGGCGAGAAACCGACTATTGCGGATTTGTCTGTTGCTTCAAATATTTTTCAACTTGGTGTTGCGGATGTGGTTCCAACACAGGCCAATATTAATAATTGGTATCAACGTGTCAATGAAATCGACGGGTTTCAAAAATCGCTACCCCGGGACGACAACAGTTAACAACCTGTATAAAATAGCAGGAGTACAGTATGAATTTAGAAAGTTTGGTTAAAAAGGCGCAACACGGCGAAAAAGAAGCGCTTGAAAGTATCGTGGTCGCTATTCAGGATAACGTCTATTACTTGTCATTGCGTATGCTGTGTGATCAGGAAGCGGCGAGGGATGCAACACAGGAAATTCTAATTCTGGTTATCACCAAGCTTTCAACTTTTCAGTTTAAAAGTAAATTTCAAACGTGGGTTTACCGTGTTTCTGCAAATTATCTTCTGAACACCAAAAAGATACTCGCAAAGGATCCCGGTTTGTCTTTCGATGATTATAAGGCAGATTTGGAGTCTGATCTGGAAGACCCGGCGGATTTATCTTTATTACCTGAATACCAGCTTCTATTAAATGAGCTGCGTATCTCCTGCACCTATGCCATGTTATTATGTCTGGACCGAAAGCACCGGTTAGCTTATATATTGGGTGATATTTTTGAACTTGATCAACGCGAGGCCAGTGAGTGCCTTTGTTTGTCCAAGGATAATTATCGCAAACAATTATCCCGTGCCCGATCGAAAATTTTCAATTTTACCAGCAAAAGTTGTGGTTTAGTCAGTGAGTGTGCGAAATGCAGTTGCAGTCAAAAACTCAAGGGGGCTTTAAAACGTAGAAGAATCAATCTGGATCGCATTTGTTTTGCAGATAAAAGTGAAAATACGTATCTGCAAGTTCAACAAAAAATAAAAGAAATGAACAGTGATTTACGAACATTGGGATTGCAGACATCGGTACCGATATTAAAAAATCCAGACAATTTCGTGTATGCGATAGAGGCATTAATGGAAAATTGATTAGTTCTCTACCATCGGCCTGGTGCATGTTTACAGATAATTCTATTATATGTAGATTCACGTTTCAGCATCTTAGCCGCCCTCGCTACGATCCAACTGATTTATTTAGGTTAATCGCACTAAGCGGGTGGAGAAAAAGTATCTCAAATCTTTTTAAGAAATCATGAAATTTTAATTAGCGACTCCGAAGGCAATTTGTCATGCCGATGTCCATGAGAAGTAGTTGCATTTCGGGTAACCCGTGCAGCCAATGAATGGTTTTCCGGTGTTCTTGCCGTTTTTTACTACGCGCTGCACTAAGCTGCCGGATTTGCAGTGGGGGCAGGGCGAACCGGTCTTCGCCAGTTGCCCACTGCCTTTTGTTGGTGAAGTGAGCCGCGAAACGGGTTTGGCTTTGCCCGGGTTTCCGCGATTGTCCGGGCGTGTGGTCTTGCATTCGGGATAACCGCTGCAACCCCAAAAGTAACCATTTTTGCCTTTTCGCCGTTGTAACGATTTACCGCAATCAGGACAGACAGGTTGTGCTTTGGCGACACTAGCAGAGAACGGTTGCGGTGACGGGTTGTTTGTCCCGGCCTGCTGTTCTGCCTGGCGCACAATTTCAGTAATCCACTGAGTCTGGTTATTGATAAACGTACTGAGATCACCTCGTCCCTGGGCGATATCATCCAAGCCCTGTTCCCACAATGCCGTGGTGGCGGGGGCTTTGATTTCATCGGGCAATATAGCAATTAAGGCGCGGCCTGTTGGGGTGCTGACGATCTGTTTTTTCTGTTTTAGAATAAAGCCGCGTTGCAACAGGGTTTCAATAATGTTGGCGCGTGTCGCTTCGGTGCCGATGCCGGAGGTCTCGCGTAATATCTTTTTTAATTTTACGTCTGTAATCAATTTACCCACCGACTTCATGGCCGCGATGAGTGTGCCTTCGGTAAAATGTACCGGGGGTTTGGTCTGCTTGCTTTCGAGTGTTGCTTTTAGCACGTTCGCCACTTCACCGGCGATAACGGCTGGCAAAGTTTGATTTTCGTCGTCTTGTTTGTCTGATTTTCTTTTGCCTAATACTCTTCGCCAACCATCGATTTGTGGCACTTTGCCGGTAGCGCGAAACAGTTCATCACAGACATTGATTTCAATGACTGTCTTGTCGTACTCAAACGCCGGGTAGAATTGAGCAATATAATGACGGCAGGCAAGGTCGTAGAGACGGCGTTCTTTGTCGGACATTTTGGAAATGTCGGTCGGTGTTGAGGTTGGGATAATAGCGTGATGAGCAGTGATTTTTTTATCGTTCCAGACGCGTGAACGCAAACCGGTATTTGCCTGATCGAGAAAATTACCATAATCCGCATTGGACTTTTTTAGCGCGGCCAGTAGTTGTTTGATTTCCGTTCGTTGTGACTCAGGAAGATAACGGCAATCGGTACGGGGATAGGTCAGGGCCTTATGAGTCTCGTACAACGCTTGGGCGGTATCCAATACCTCCTTCGCGCCCATGCCCCAGCGTTTCGATGCGGCCTGTTGTAGCGATGACAGATCGAACGGAAGAGGCGCGGATTCTTTTTTTCGTTCTGTCTCGGCTTTGAGGATGGTCCCCTGACGTGATTCGATTTTTTGCACCACAGCGTGGGCCATCGCTTGATTAGTGCAGCGACCTTCAGTGTCCGTCACTGTTTTGGGTGGTAGCCATTTTGCGCTGAAGTTGCCCGCTGCCACGGCGAATTCGCCGATGACCTCGTAGTAGGGACTTGGTTTAAACTGTTCGATGCTCAAGTCCCGTTGTACAACGAGGTTGAGGGTGGGGGTCTGCACACGGCCCACCGAAAGCACGCCCTGATGACCGTTTTGCTGGCCGATCAGTGTATAGGCACGCGTAAGATTCATGCCGACCAGCCAATCCGCTCTTGCGCGCCCTAATCCGGCGAAATAGAGCGGTTTGGTTTTCGATCCGGGCAATATATTGTTCAATGCTTTGCGAATACTGGCATCGTCCAGTGCGGATAACCACAGCCGGGAAACGGGGCTGCACCAGCGACAACGTTCCAGTATTTCACGGGCGATGGTCTCACCCTCTCGATCAGC
>CAZWBV010000180.1:0-6075 GCA_964632225.1 uncultured Gammaproteobacteria bacterium
TTTACAGCGCAATGCGGGTAACGTAAAGACCACGATTGCGCCAAAAGGAAGTATTCAAAGTAATACAAGTTATGGAAAAAAAGGGTTTGGTGGTGCATGTCCTCCACAAGGAGATAAACCTCACCAGTATATATTTACTGTTTATGCGCTTAAAGTTGATAAATTAGGTTTGGATTCCAATGCCACGCCAGAATTGGTTGGCTTTTATTTGGGGAAAAATATGTTAGCAAAAGCCTCTATTGTCGCTTATTACGCTCGATAAAAAAAATGGGCCTGCAGTAGATTCAACTGATTTACTTAGATTTTATGGCGCACCCATAAGTCAACTTTAAGCTCATTTGAAATAGATTTCGTCGGACTGGTGTCACGGACCCCGTAATTTAGGTTAAGGAATAAACGGCTGCATCGTGGGTTCCTCGTCGTCTGGCTTTGGAAGCGCATACCGAGTGACCATGGTAATCAAGCCGAATTTTGGGTGGTCGAAGAAATGGATTTCATCCGGTTTTACCCGGCGACTTGTTAGCAATCGATAATTTAGGGGTGTTGATAACCTGATATTGTCAAAATCAGAGTTATTAAAATTGCTTGCTGAATTAAACGATGTTTGGAACTCGTCATTTACATTTTCGGCAATCTTCTTTTGTATGTCAGTTTGTATATTGGTTTGTATATCAATTGGACGTAGGGCGCTACTATCCCTAAGTCCGCGGTATATCATATCAATATCGATATGCAAAAAACGCGATAAGGTTAATTTAAATGTACCAAAATAACGTCGCAAGTCAGGTTCACTGAAGCCCAGGTTGTTTCTGGTCCCCACCGTGTTTTCTGATTCTTCGGTGATTAACTCGTGTATACCTCGTTCGCCGAATTCAGTGATTCGTTTCGTCTCGCCAACGTTTTCCTGCTCAATACTGGACAGCAATTTACTTACTGGTTCGGGTCCATCATGTAAATAAACAGCCGATTTATCTTTTGCTCTAAAAGCGGGTTGTTGCCATCCAACGTGTAACAGTAAATCGTATTTAGGTGAATTTTTCAGTTTATTAGCCGTGACAGTGAGTCGATAGTCGCTTTTGTTTATAGTAGAAAATGATGGGGTGGTTTGTGTTGTTTGTGTTGCTTGTGTTGCGCGGACTTGAGTTTGGTTAACATTGGTATTATTATTTTGGTTAGCCACACGGCTAACATTTGTCGGGGTGGTTGGGGTGATGAGTTCAATTTTGTTTTGGACATCGGAAATAACCGGTAATTCAGGCCAACTTTCTGTATAGGCTTCTTCAGTATTGTTAATAGCGAATAAGATAAGTTCAACCTGATACCATTTTTGCTTTTGTTCGGCAAATGCAGGTTTGGACGTGGTGACGGTGACAAAGGTAAAGATTGACAAAATCATCGTCAAATTTGTGAGCAAAAATTGTGAGTGACTTTTATTTAAGTAACGTCTTTTCATATGTCTCGAACCATTGTTTATTTACATTGTTTATTTACATTGTTTATTGAGTAGAATCCTGTGATATTACGCAATCTTTCATTGTATCGCGACGGAGACTATACACAATAGTCTTATTTATTACTCCATTTAATTAACAAAAGCACAATGCCAAGTCAAAAAATATTACGTATCGGCCATCCCCTATTATTGCAGAAATCGCAGCCTGTAAAAGTGTTTAACACACCTAAGTTGGATCAATTGATAGGGGATTTATTTGATACCATGGCACAATACGATGGTGCTGGCATTGCAGCCCCCCAAATTGGCGAACTCTTACGAATTGTTGTCTTTGATGTGGATAATAATCCCCGATACCCTGATAAAGGCCCGGTTCCCCGAACGGTGTTGATAAATCCGACGATTGAGCCCCTGGGTCATGTAATGAACGACGATTGGGAAGGTTGTTTAAGTGTGCCTGGTCTGCGTGGTACGGTGCCACGCTATACCCATATAAAATACAGTGGATATGGTCCGCAGGGCGAGTTTTTTGAAAGAGAGGCGTCAGGGTTTCATGCGCGTGTTGTACAACATGAATGTGATCACCTGGATGGTGTGCTTTATCCCCAACGTATCAAGGACATGCGTTTATTTGGATTTAAAGACGAAATTCTAAAAAATGAGATGGGCTGATGGTCGTGCTGTTTTCACGTTTAAGATGAACAGTCACTCACTCAATTAATTCACTCTGAATTAAAGGACTGACTATAAATGCGCTTATTTATCTGGGTCATATTTTTACTGCCAATTGCCTGTAATAGCCAACCTCAAAATATCGCACTGGGTACGCTAGAGAGAGACCGCGTTGCACATACGGCGACGACGAATGAAGTAGTGGTCGCATTGCCTGTTGCACCGGGCAGTGTGGTGACAAAGGGCACTGTCCTGGTCAAACTCGATGACACACAACAAAAAGCACAAGTCGCTAAAGCGCAGGCGGAAGTGGTTCAGGCTGAAGCCAATCTTGAAAAATTGCGTCGAGGTGCGCGTGAAGAGGAAGTTGCTGATGCAAGAGCAAAAGTAGCGGGCGCTAAAGCGAAACTGGTCGAAAGTAAGGCTAACTATAAACGCGCGAAAAACCTGGCAAAACGTGACATAACGAGTCAGTCCGACCTGGATCAAACTCTCGCCATACGTGATGCCGCATTTGCAAGCCTGCAAAGCGCCCAGGAGCAGTTGCGGGAATTAACCAATGGCACTCGCGAAGAAGATCTGCGCATGGCCGATGCGCAACTCGCAGCCGCTATCGCGGTGCTTGCCAGTGAAATGAAAAAATTGACAGATTTAACTATTGTGGCAACCCGCGACGGTATTCTGGACAATCTGCCCTGGAATCTTGGAGAGCGCGTTACTTCTGGCAGTCCGTTGGCGATAGTGCTTGCGGGCAAAGCACCCTTCGCGCGGGTTTATATACCTGAACCTTACCGCGTGAAAATCAATGTAGGTGATCAACTCGTCATTCATCTGGATGGAATAGAAGAGCCGCTGCTGGGTCGTTTACGCTGGATTGCAACGGAACCCGCGTTTACACCCTATTACGCACTCAATCAGGAAGAGCGTTCGCGCCTGATGTATTTAGCGGAAGTTCAATTACCTGACAGTGAGGCTAAATTACCCAATGGAATTCCGGCTCAAGTTGAGCTGCCATGAGTGAATATGCCATCCGGGCGTCAAAAATAAGTAAAAATTTTGGAGAACTAAAAGCGATACAGGCGCTGGATCTGGAAGTAGATAAAAATCGAATTTACGGATTTTTAGGACCAAATGGTTGTGGGAAAACGACAGCCATCCGTATGCTAACCGGATTATTAAGACCCAGTTCCGGAGAGATTCAAGTGCTAGGGTTTACGCTGCCGCAGGATGCGGAAAAGCTGCGGATGCACATTGGTTACATGACGCAGAAATTTTCACTGTACGATGATTTAACCGTAAAAGAAAATTTACAGTTTGTGGCAAAAATATACGGTTTTTCAGGCCATACACAAAAAAAACGCATAGACGAACTACTCAGCATTTACGGGCTGGATCAAAAAGCGACGCAGATGGCCGGCAGTATGAGTGGCGGGCAAAAACAACGACTGGGTTTAGCCGCCGCTACATTACACAAACCTGAATTGTTGTTTCTTGACGAACCCACATCGGCGGTTGATCCTGAAAACCGTCGCGATTTTTGGGAACAATTATTCGACCTGTGTGAGCAGGGCACCAGTATACTGGTGTCAACCCACTATATGGATGAAGCAGAGCGTTGTCATAAACTTGCGATTTTAGAAGCGGGGATAAAACGCGCTGATGGAACACCGGATGAGTTAATGCAACAAATAGAGGCACATGTTGTAGAAATTTCTTCGCCAGAATTGCGACTGCTCAAACAAAAATTGTTAAATCTGTCTGATGTGATCACCGCCTCTCAGCTTGGTGCACGCTTGCGTGTTTTAGTGAAAAACACAATTTCTGATCCGCTCGAATTTTTATCCCGGCAAAACGGCATTACGCCAGAGGACTCTTTAACGATCGTTAGGCCGAGCCTGGAAGATGTGTTTGTTACCTGTACGGGCGATGGTCGTCAACAATGAACTCTTTACTTAGAATTTATGCAATTTTCACTAAGGAACTCACGCAACTAAAACGGGATAAGATGACGTTTGGCATGGTCGTGATGATTCCGTTAATACAGTTGTTATTATTTGGTTATGCCATTAATACCAATATTCGCAATATTCCTGTCGGTGTGGTTGATCTTAGTATGACTGGGTTAAGCCGTATATTGCTGGAAACGATTGGCGCGACTCAGGTCGTCGAATTTTCCGCGTATTATTTATATGTGGAAAAAGCGCAAGCCGCTCTTGCGCGTGGTGAGATACGTGCCATCCTGATAATACCCAAAGATGTAAGTCAGCGATTAGCGCGTCACAGTACGGTTGGTTTAGGATCTCCTCCGTCAAGCGATGAAGAAACCAGCCGCCCTATTGCACAGTGGGTAGTAGATGGTTCCGATACTATGATAGCAGGTGCGATTAAAAGTTTACGCAGCATGCCATTGGCGGAACTTCTTGGCAAACCTGCAAACCGTAACACACCCACGTTTGAGGTGGCTCTGCTTTACAACCCTGAACAACGTAGCGCTGTGAATATTGTGCCCGGTCTATTGGGTGTTATATTAACCATGACCATGATTATGTTTACTTCAGCCGCCATAGTACGAGAACGTGAACGTGGCAATATGGAAATGTTAATTACCACCCCGGTTCGTCCCATTGAATTAATGATAGGAAAAATAATTCCTTACATGTTTATTGGTGCGGTTCAGGTTGGCATTATTATGGGATTGGGCTACCTGCTATTTACTGTTCCTTTCAATGGCAGCATATTACAGTTTGCAGCAGCGACGTTTATATTTATTACGGCGAGTCTAACTCTGGGATTAGTTATTTCAACTATTGCAAAAAACCAACTGCAATCCATGCAAATGACTATATTTATATTATTGCCTTCAATTTTGTTATCCGGTTTCATGTTTCCGTATGAAGGTATGCCCGAAGCAGCTCAATATATCGCCGAGGCGTTGCCCGTCACTCACTATATACGCTTGATACGGGGCGTGGTTTTACGGGATGTCGATATTTTGGATATGGCGTTTGATGTTTCCTGGCTAATGCTATTCACGGTAGCAGGTTTGCTAGTGGCGTCGTTAAGATTTAAGAAAAGCCTGGATTAGAAAACCAGTTTTCGATACATGATTTACTATACATGATTTACAACACAGTGTTTACGATACACGTGTAACCCCGTTTTCTAATTGAGTAATGCGTTTTGCGGTTACAATGTCCATGCATTCATGTCCTTCGCTGATATCTGACAACAAATTTCGTATTTGCGAGTAGGTTTGTGATTTTGGTTGCGAACTGTCATCAATAAGGTCGTGCCTTGTTATAGCAATACGTAACCGTACCGCACTAGCGCCTTGTTGCTCAGCTACGCTATTCGCCTCATCTAACAATTTAATCGTCTGCGCGTTTTTTCTATGTAATGCATGCAGTGTATTGGCTTTTATACGGATCAATTCAGGCAAGAAAAATAAATCACCGCGGGATTTGGCATCTGTAATTGCGGTTTCCAGCAGTTGCAGTGCCTGTTTGTAGCGTTTATCTGCACAATATAAATCGGCTAACATCGATTGAAAATAACTTAGTGCCAGTCGGCTGCCCGTGGCATGATACTGTTTTAATGCATTTTCGAATTTGGAAATATCACTGTTAGAGGGGGATTGCTTGTGGTGGCTCCAGGATTGCAGCATCGCCGCAGTGGTTTGCCAGAATAAAAAATTGAATTGATTAGATATAGAAATGAGTTTATCGGTTTCGATGACTAATGCCGGGACGTTACCGCGTAAATGAAGAATGACTGCCCGGAATAAATGTGCGTACGCCTGACTAAATGGGTGCTTGAGCTTGTTGGCGAGGTCGACGGCCTCACTGGCCGTTGTAAGGGCCTGATCAGCAAATCCGGTCAACCACAACAGACAGGCGAGATTGGACAAGCCAGCGACTCTGGGGTTTTGGGTGGTGTCACAATTTTCGTGG
>CAZWBV010000181.1:0-6060 GCA_964632225.1 uncultured Gammaproteobacteria bacterium
GATCGTGTTGGTGGGATTGTCTTTTGCGATAATGCGTTGCACGAACTGCGTCCTCAGGGCGGGAATCGTGGCGTATTACGTTTATTAAAAGTGATATCGCAAACGCAATGTAGTTCCCTGTTGCAATCAACACTTAATTCGACCGTATATTCGGGTGTGCAAGCAACAAAAAGCGTATCGAAATTTTCGGATAGTTTTGTTCATTTGCGACGGGTAGCGCGACCCGGTAGTCAGATGATAATACTAAGTGATTTTTTTCATTTGGATGAAGAAACAGTGCGCCATACTGCTTTGTTATCCCGGCATAATGAAATTGTCTGGGTATTTATTTATGATCCATTGGAAATGAATCCACCACAACCGGGTCGTTATATCATTGGTGACGGTAAAAAATTATTTACCTTGGATACCAGGGATGAAAATTTTAATAAAAAATACCGACAACGTTTTCAGATAAAGCTGGAAAAAATAATGGCTATCTGCCGAAAATACGGCATTCATTTTCTAATGTTGGCGACAAATGATGACATCGATAAGGTATTAGGGCAGGGGTTTGCAGATATAAAGTAGCTGATGCGCTGAACCGGCAATATCACATTGACAGAGTACTAGAACGATGAATTCGACAGATAATCCATTAGAGCAGCTGCGAGATATACATTTACCGGTGTCCGTTTCAATTTGGCCACCAGCGCCAGGTTGGTGGCTGCTTGTGTTGCTAGTAATTATTTTGCTTATATCGGGATTTTGGGTGTATAGACGATTTATTTGCCCAAACGTGCGTAAGCAGGCACTGGAAGAGCTCACCCAACTTAATCAGCGACTTGCAGATGAACTAAATTTCGGTAAGGGTTCAATACAGTTTTATATCGATATTTCAATCCTGGTTCGCCGCATAGCCATCAGCATTTTTGGATCAAAGCAGGTTGCAGGGTTAGCAGGTGAGCCGTGGTTAAAGTTTCTCGACGAAACAAGTAAAACGACATTTTTTACCGCTGGAAATGGGCGTTTACTCATTTCAGCACCCTACAGTAATAACACCAATACTTTGGCTGGGATTGGCGATCACGATAGTGACAATTGTGATTTTTCTGGCACTCATAACTCTCCTGAATTTCTCGAAAATAGCGAAAACGAACGCGTTGACTTAGAGCAGTTTAGC
This sequence comes from uncultured Gammaproteobacteria bacterium, assembly GCA_964632225.1. Taxonomy (GTDB): domain Bacteria; phylum Pseudomonadota; class Gammaproteobacteria; order SG8-11; family SG8-11; genus JAADIM01. Next base: position 1,163 of record CAZWBV010000181.1, read on the forward strand.
ATTGCAATCAAAAATTGGGTGTTGAAAAACACATGATAAATATTGTCTGGCCCTGGGTGTATTTATTAGTACCGCTACCCTTTTTAATACGCTGGTTGCCAGCTAAAAAGGCGCAGTCGGGTGGTGTATTGAAAGTCCCTTTTTACAATGAATTAGTTTCTTTAGGCGGGCAAACTGACGTCAATGTAAAGACATTTGATAAATGGTACTATTTTTTTTTAGCGATTTGGATATTATTGCTAATCGCTGCATCGCGTCCCCAGTGGATGGGAGAGCCCATTGCATTACCTGTCACCGGTAGAGATTTAATGTTGTCAGTTGATATTTCAGGGAGCATGGAATTGCCGGACTTAAAACTCAAGGGTAAACCAGTTACTCGATTGCAAGTGGTAAAATTTGTGGCAGGTAAGTTTATTCAGCGACGGGTAGGGGATCGCCTTGGGCTTATCTTATTTGGCAAACGTGCTTATATTCAAACACCGCTTACCTTTGACAGGACAACCGTCAACTTGATGCTTGACGAGGCGGAGATTGGCTTGGCAGGGAAAGAGACGGCGATTGGTGACGCAATTGGCCTGGCTGTGAAAAGATTGCGTGAACAGGCTTCGAATGATCGTATATTGATTCTGCTTACCGATGGTGCAAATACGGCGGGAGAAATAGACCCTAAAAAAGCGGCAGAGCTTGCAGCAGCGGAAGGCTTAAAAATATATACAGTCGGTATTGGGGCAGAATCAATGGACATACACAATACATCTGGTACGACTTCACTAAATCCTTTTACGTTATTTGGAAACCGTACAATTAATCCTTCGAGAGATTTGGACGAAGAGACATTAACCTACATCGCATCTAAAACAGGGGGGCAGTACTTCCGCGCAAAAGATACGGCAGCGCTGGAAGATATATATCGAAAACTGGATGAGCTGGAGCCAACTGTTAAGGATGAAAAAACATATCGTCCGGTAAACGAACTTTATTATTTTTTCTTAGCCGCTGCACTATTTTTTAGTGTTGTTTACCTTCTCTATTTTACCGTTGATACTTTGATAGCTGAAAAACGATGGCCCAAAAACGGATAGTACAAAAACAGGAATTTTCTTGATGCAAACATTTCAAAATAATCATTGTGGCATGATTTCGCAGGCCGGTTTTCGTGATTAATTGGACGATGTTCCATTTTATCAGGCCGATGTGGTTATGGGCATTATTGGTCATACCGGTATTAATTTGGTTGTTTACAAAAAGACATTCTATTAACAGTTCCTGGCGTAGTGCGGTTGATTTGCATTTATTGACACATTTATTGGTCGGTAATGAAGGTCGACGGCGATTTCTGCCTAGTGTCACGTTAAGTATTGCGCTGGTGATAGCCGTGATCGCTTTGGCCGGGCCGACTTGGTCAAAATTGCCTCAGTCGGTATACCAGGCAGAAGTTACGCGTATGATTGTGCTTGATTTGTCGCGCTCAATGGATGTGCCGGATGTAAAACCATCAAGACTGGCACGCGCAAAATTTAAAGTTCTGGATTTGTTAAATACAATCAAGGAAGGGCAGGTTGGTCTCATTGTTTATGCAGATGAACCTTATATCGTCTCCCCGCTGACAGAAGACGCAGCAACCATCGCCGCAATGGTACCGACGTTAATTACACAGCTGATGCCGGCCCAGGGAAGCCGGCTGGGTTTGGCACTATTAAAAGTAGACCAGTTATTTCAGCAAACCGGTGTAAAAAAGGGTGATATTATTGTCGTGACGGATGGATTAACAAATGTGCGTGGCAAAAACGGCGCAGTGGAAGTGGCCGCTGCATTAAAAAACAATGGACACCGAGTGTCAGTATTAGGCATTGGCACGCGTGAAGGTGCACCAATTCCGCTACTTAGCGGCGGTTTATATAAAGATAAAACAGGCGGCATTGTTATACCCAAGTATGATGCGAATCGACTGAGAGAGCTTGCACAGAGTGGCGGTGGAATTTATACCGAGCTCTCGCTTGATGATACTGATATTGAAAAATTTTTATCTTTATCTGATGCGACTCGATTTCTGGATAGCAAGAAAAATCAACAAACGACTGACATTTGGCTAGACCAAGGGTTCTGGCTGCTTTTTATATTATTACCTTTTGCTCTATTAGTATTTCGCCGCGGTGTATTACTTCTACTGTGTTTTGTCATGTTGTTGCCGATCTCGAAACCATCATATGCATTTGAGTGGCGAGACTTATGGTTGCGTAAAGACCAGCAAGCCGAAAAAACGATGCAAGAAAATAAATACCAGGAAGCGGCGGCGTTATTTAAGAATCCGAATTGGAAAGGGGCGGCCCAATATCGAGCGCATAACTATGAGGAAGCGATTGAACAATATTCAAAAAACGATACCCCGGAAGCCAACTATAACCTTGGTAACGCCATGGCTAAAGCCGGCAAAATAGATGGCGCGATAAAAGCCTATAATCGTGTATTAGATGTTAACGCTGAGCATGAAGATGCGTTATTTAACAAATCGTTATTAGAAAAAATTCAACAAGACAATCAGCAGCACGACCAAAAAAATCAACAGCAAAGTAATCAAGAAGATCAATCAAAAAAACAGCAGGATCAAGCATCATCCGATTCGTCAAAAGATCAGCCAAATGAGAATAAGAAAAATAGTCAATCAAGTGAAAATAAAGACAGTCAGGGTGGGGATGGAGAAAATAAGAATAGTAATAGTGGGGAAAATGGCAAGGCAGAGGAAAATCAACGTACTGGTTCTACCGATTCTGAAAAAGAACTCGACAAAGAAGCACTACAAGAAGCACTACAAGAAGCAACTGAACAGACTGGCCAGGATAAGAAAAATAAGAGTGAGCTGAATGAAAAAAGTAATATTAAAGGGAAAATGACAGCAGAAGAACAACGAAATTTGAATGAAAAATCACAAGAAATTGAGCAATGGTTAAGTAAGATTAAGGATGACCCCGGTGGTTTATTGAGGCAAAAATTTATAATGGAATACAAGCGGCGTAGAGCACAGACGCCGCAAGGTTCTTCGTCAGGTGAAAAATGGTGAGCAATAATATACTCAAAATATTCGCTTTGTTGATTTGTCTGTTTTTCTCCGGCGAGGTATTGGCAGAAGTATCTGCTTTCGTGGACCGAACCCAGGTAAGTGAGGTAGATACCATTAAACTGGTGTTGACGGCAAAGCAACGATCGGCGGAACCGGATTTGTCTTCATTGTCTAAGGATTTTGACGTGTTAAGTCAGTCTACGAGTAGCAGGGTTAGTTTTGTCAATGGAAAAATGGATTCGACCTATGAATGGAACATTATATTATCGCCAAAACGCTTGGGGAAATTGATAATTCCTGCAATTGGGTTTGACAAAGAAATGACAGACTCGATAGAAATTACTGTTAAACAGGTTGAAGTCGATTCGGCTGTTTCAAAAGATATATTTATAGAAGCGCGAGTGGAGTCGAAAAATCCCTATGTACAAAGCCAACTGGTTTATACGATAAAACTTTACCATGCAGTTGAATTACAGGAAGGTGGTTTATCGTTACCCAAAATTGGTGAAGCAATTGTAGAGCGATTAGGTGATGATAGTTCGTACATTACCACCATCAAGGGCCGACGTTATCGGGTTACTGAAAGGCGATATGCAATATTTCCACAGCAAAGTGGAGAATTAACAATCCCCGCTGTCGTGTTCGATGGTCAAGTCTTGGATAACAGTAAAGCGCAGTCTTCGTTTGATCCGTTTTTTGGCCGGCGATTTCAATCCACCCGGCCTGTCCGTGTTCGCTCGAAGGAGATCGTATTAACTATTTTGCCTAAGCCCAAAAGTGCAAAAGGAAAATGGTGGTTACCCGCGAAAAAGTTATCGTTGACTGAACAGTGGTCGCCGAAGCCACCACAATTCAGAGTTGGGGAGCCGGTGACCCGTACTATTATACTCAGTGCTGAAGGATTATCTGATGCGCAATTGCCTGACCTCGTGGTAGCCGATACAAAGGATTTCAAGCTTTATCCAGACCAGGCAAAAAAAGAAACGACGACCAAAAAAAATACAATTGTTAGTCACAAAGTACAGAAAGTGGCGTTGGTACCGACGCGGGTTGGCGACGTCGTGATTCCTGAAATGCATGTTCACTGGTGGGACACCAAAAATAATAAAGCAATGGAAGCGATTATTCCTGCAAGAAACATAAATGTGTTGCCTGCGCTAGCCGTGGCTCAATCAGCTGATGCAAGTAAGACAACAAGCAATTCTGCAAACAATGCTTCAAACAATGCTGCAAACAATGCGATAAGTGATGCAAATAGTATTATGAAAAACAGTGTATTAAATGATTCACCAGAAGGAGCAGAAAAATCGGATATAAACAATAATGAAAATGTATCAATAACCCCGTTAAACGGTATTTTGCCCGCTGACCGATTTGGGTATTGGTTTACGTTGTTCTTTTTTGTTTTGTGGATTATTACTTTAGTGCTTTGGTATAGCTATGCGCGTAGAGTAGCTTACAGGGATGTCGCTATCAACAACGGTGATCCGGCTGCTCTAAATTTTATGTCACGTTCTACGTCAAATAAAAAGCGAATGTATGCGATTAGTCATGCAAAAAAACAAATTAAATCAGCTAGTTTATCTAACGACGCGAAAGCTGTTCGGGAACAGGTGATTAAATGGGCGCACCTTGTTTGGCCAGATAATAAAATCAGTAACCTGGGTTCTGTTATCGCACTGCTTAAGCAGGATGCGATAAGAAACTGTTTAGTCGGGCTGGATCGAGTACTTTATGCCAGCAATGCAAACCACAACGTGGATTGGCATGGCGAGGTATTCTGGTGCGAATTTTCTAGCGTCGACATTGCTGAAGTTGATACAAAACAGGCGCAGAAACA
>CAZWBV010000182.1:0-5174 GCA_964632225.1 uncultured Gammaproteobacteria bacterium
TTCAATAGGAAAATAGGGCAAGCTTTTATCGCCACCAATATCAAGGGTACGTAATATGACATCCTTGAGCGTGGGAGGCACATCGCCGGAGACAATTCGCAAAGCAAAACCCTCTACTACCGCAGTTTTACCTACACCAGCTTCACCTGTGAGTATCGGATTATTTTGTCGACGACGCATCAGGATATCGACGATCTGGCGAATTTCGCCGTCACGTCCGACGATGGGATCGAGTTCACCCTTGCGGGCCTTTTCTGTCAAATCCACTGAGAATTGCGCCAAGGCCGCCTGCTTTCCCATTTGCGCGGCTGGCATGGAGCCACTGGCTTCGCCGGGGGTCGCCCCACCACCGACCTGAAAACCATCGGTGGCGTGCATCTGCTCCTCCGGAGAACCGGCGACCACGTCGTCGAAGCGCTCAGTCAGGGTATCGAGGTTAATCTTGTTAAATTCCTGGGAAATCGCCGCTAACGCATTGCGCAGCCCCGGGGTTTTCAAGATACCAACGATCAAGTGTCCGCTGCGTACCTGAGACCCGCCAAACATCAGTGTACTGTAAACCCAGCCTCGTTCGACAGCTTCTTCGACGTGGGAAGAAAGATCAGAAATGGATGTGGAACCGCGTGGCAGTCTGTCCAACGCCGCGGTAAAGTCTTTTGCCAAACGCGCGGGTTCCAGGTTAAATTGACTGATAATGCGGTGCAGGTCGGAGTCTTGCAATTGCAGAATTTGATTTAACCAGTGCACCAGTTCAACGTAGGGATTGCCGCGCATTTTACAAAACACACTGGCACTCTCAATACCTTTATACGCTAACTCGTTAAGTTTTCCGAACAAGGCAACTCGATTAATCTCTGACATTCATTAACTCCTGATTGATTACGCCCTATTTTTTTAACAGCTTTGTAACGGCTTTATAACAGCGCTACAACAGTAAAAAAACCGCTAATCTAACAATTTCATTGGTTCCAATACCAGATCACGCATATCATCATCTCTGGCTAGATCGCCAAGCCATGTGTTCCAGCCTAGCAAATCATTGTCTCCAAGTTTCATAGGCGGCACTTTTTCTTTTTTCAGTACAAGATTGACATCCCAGTTCATACTATCGCCAACGTAGTTGCGCACCATTGATCGCAGACGTTTACTGCTATCATTAGTAGGCAACATACGTTCATAGTCTTCAAGGTCTAATGGACCAAGAATAATTCGAAATTTCTGCTGACATTGCCACACATAATCGCCAATGGCGATATTCATACCGAGCGAACCCGTTTCTGGTGAAACCCCAAGCTGGCAGCGGCAGCTGTCGGGCAATAACATCCATTCACCAACAAACTGTTCAATCATTGCGGGTACTTTAAAAAAATAGTTGATCATGGCAATCAGACCTTCGGCGTTGCGGGTTTGGGAAGACAGTCTCCCGGAAAAATGCAGTTTTGTAAAATCGGGAATCTCGTCCCGGTTACGCAAAGACGGCATACCCAAACCAAACAAAGCACCGGTATAAACACTAAAACGATCTTCTCCAGGACGATCAAAGTTAACCGTTGGCTGTGCACTCGCCCAGGTACGATAAAAGAGTGACAACATCCTATGATGAAACACATCTAAAAATTCACTGAAAGTCGGGTCCTCGGAATTACGTATGCGGTCACGTGCATATTCGGTAAGGTGTAGCGGCAACGGCCCATTCGGACCAAACAGGCCAAAAAAATTGACTGCCAGTTCAGACGGTTTTCCGGCCTTCGAGGATTTGAAAGAAGCCAGTGTGGCAGGCGCAAATGCCAACGAGGGTTCTTGCGCAAGTCGTACTGCATCATCGACAGGCCGCTTTGACGCACCCATTCTGGGCTTCTTATGATAGAGACACTCAAAACGTCGAAGTACCTGGTAAAAACCAAATTTATAAGGTTGCGCCTGCAGCGCTTGCTCAAGCGCTACAACATCTGACGTCGGCCGACTCTTACTGGCCATCGCATTATCTCCCCGCGTGTTTCCGTTTTGATCACGGTTTCTGTAAAGGAATTAATTGATACGTATTTTGCAAAAAAATCTTCTAAAATGGCGCCAAGCAAAAAACACCCGGTCCCCTCAAACGCAGTTTCGTCCATCGTCACCGTCACTTCAAGCCCACGACCAAACGTAATTGGCCCCGCGATGGGCATACGACGAGTGACTGGGACAGCAGCCACCGAGAGAACGCCTTCGATTTGTTTTTCGATATGAGCTTCTGTAAGATCGCCATATAACCTAAGCAGTTCACGCAGCGCCGCTGCGCCTTTTTGTTCATCCGAATCGACAATCGAAAGATAATTCAGTGATAAGTGGCTAATCAATCGCCAAGCTGTATCGCCTTTCGCATGCGTCGGTTTGGGTTTACTCGGCCCCACGATACATCGAATCGAATCCACCGGTGCCCCGGACTCCAATGAAAAATCAGTTTTGCCAACACCCACTGGCATATGCAGAGGCAAATCCCGGTTAGTACACAACGTCGTTAGCGCGAGTTGGCGCAACTCTGTAGAATAAGGTGCTTCATTAGCGTCAACCAGGGAGACAAACACCTCGCTGCCTATATAGTTTGATCGTGCCCCATATCGTTGTTGTCGGTTCGACATCAGCCGTGCTTCTCGGTGTACCGTATAATACGTGCTGTTCTCAGTTCGAAGACTTGTTTCATCAAAAGAGTAAAAAGGCAAAAACGCCTGCTTGCGATTGTCACCTGTGCCATGGCCAACCGCACCAGTGACCTGATAGACTTCAAAGTCCATTGGCCGGGTCAGGTCAGGAACAACATGATATTCGTGTTCTTTGGTATTGAGGTGAATACGGTCTGCCCGCTTTGGAAATAAGTTGATAGCCCCTGAGCAAAACAACGCAAACGCTGAGGCGTCGATTTTGTGTTCCAATACAGGATTAATGTGATCCAGTAAAATGAATATTTCCAATTCATTTTCTGCGCAACGTCGCACAGCATCACCTAATCCGCTCAATCCAACAGACAAATAACCGCTGGAGAAAGCAAAATACTCATGCAGCAATCGATAACCACTAAACGATTGCGCCCCATAAGGTAACATCGCCTCTTGTTCATCAAACCCGATACGCTGGATGTGACTGCGGTCAATCACCTGCTGCCAGGCAGTTGGATCTGAACTCGACCGCACGACCAACGCAACGCTGTTCGCGAGTATTTGTTCATATATCTGCATTGGAAGCTCATCACTGCCACGCAGATAGACGGGAAGACGTTCAAGTGATAATTTATCGAAAGTAAGCCCAGCGGTGGTTCGAAGTCGCAAACGAAAGGCGGCTTTAACGGCTTTAGGTTCAGGCAAATGCGGATTATTGATCTTGGGTAACGCAATTGTGCTAGTGATATATTCCGCTTCTGTTACCTCAAGCGGCCATAAAGTGACATCCTGTGACGTGCGAAACTCACAGGGGGTTTGTTCCCCTTTTGCGAGCATACTGCGCAAAACACTTTGTCTGGGCACAGTGAATCCTTCTACCAATGCCCCCTCGGTTAAATCCGGTTGGAATTGCACGACAGCCATAGAAGGCGTGGGCGCCAAATAGTGCGGGTAAACCATCTCCAGCAGATGCTGGGTAAACGTCGGAAATTCCGCATGCAGCTTAAATTGAATTCGAGCCGCTAAAAAGCTGAAACCTTCCAGAAGACGCTCTACATACGGGTCACTGCACTCGAAATCATCAAGCCCTAACCTCCCTGCTATTTTAGGATAACGTTTTGCGAATTCACTGCCCATTTCTCGAATATAGTGCAGCTCATCGTTATAGTACTTGAGCAACATCGGGTCCATCAGACAGCCCCGGAGTAATCATAAACCTGCACATTACCGGCTTCTAAATCAAGTTCAGTTTTCAAATAAACATGCAGCGGTACAGGCAAAGCCCATAACTCAGCTTCAATACCAAATGTCATGGCGTTATGATTCATGCGTTGCTCATCCACATTCAGACGAACTTTGATCGTACGACGAATGATTCGTGGTTCAAAGTCACAAATAGCCTGCCGCAACAGTCGTTCGATTTCCGGTATATCGACACCCGATACCGTGTGTCCACTAAAATCCGGCATACCGTAATTGAGAACTGAACTGGCCACCTCAGGATAATCATCAAGATCTTCAACAGTGGCAAGATTGCTATTATTAAATAACCAGTTTAAATCCCGCAACACAGATTGACGCAATTTAACTTTGGATAATCCACGTTTTTCTTTTACTTCAGTCTTTTTTTCTGGCTCATCGTCGGTGAGGCGATCGAGCAACGAAGGCAGTAGGTGCTCCGGCTTGCGCGGTTCCGCCATTAGTTATCGAGCCGATCTAACTTGCTAGTTTGCGATATATTGAACCCATTAGCATTAGTCGCTGTGTCGGGAGTCGCTGTGTCGGGCGTTTCAACTTCTTCTTCTGTTACATCTAACGTAATCTGACGCAAGTCCATCAGAGGTAGCTCACCTTCGTTTGTCGCAAACATACGCTGACCTAGCCCATGATAAATTCCGCTATCAAGATCAAGCTCTTGCCAAATCGTTTTACGGGCGGTCAGAATGAGATTATCTTCACTCGACTCAGAACCAGGATAACGCGTCGGAATCAGTCCGGCGGATTCTCCTCCGTTTGCCCAGGTGAAATAAGCCGGCATCCACACCATATCCCGCATATCCACAGGCGCCTCAATGTTAATTGCACGTATGCGATGAAACGGCACCCAATAATAACGCCCATTGATTACCGCCTCAAGCATAGGCCCCATTCGGGCATCTGCGTCAGCCAGCCAACTGAATTTTTGATCTTGCTGGTCATCACCACCACTTGAAATAGTACCAGAGGTCGTGGGTGCAAGTTCGAAAGATTGATCACGGGCGGCCAGCGACTGGGCAAACTGACCCTCTGCGGTTAATCGAAGCGCTTCAAATAATAGCGCCATCCATTGTTCTGGCTGACCAAATACGATTGGCGAACTCTTTCCAGCAAAGACGTTTGTCCTCACGCCTTCACAAAACAATGCCTGGCGATAGGTCTGGACCATCGCTAACGTGCTGGCATCCATGTCACCTGCAACATTAAGTTGAGTCAAAGCGCGATCCCATTGCCCCATCACTGCAAGTAATTGAAACAAGAACACCCGATATTTAACATTGG
>CAZWBV010000182.1:5184-6026 GCA_964632225.1 uncultured Gammaproteobacteria bacterium
TGCGCATCCATAAAATTTCCTTCGCAGAGTGCTAATATTGAGTAATAATATGATATACCCTCGTTTCATAAACTAGGCAGAGAACACTTGGAGAGAACACTGGGAAATACAAAGAACACGCGCCCAGACTCAAGTTCAACAGCCAATACACTTGTACTAACCTAGCGTACCAGGACCCCATTTATAAAAGCATAAATAAAACAGGGTCCTTTAGCGAATAAAAAAGAAAATGACAATGCCTTAAGAAGCATCCACATTCTTCGCAATATCCCATCCAACCATGACGGAAGCATCACCTGCACCATCAGCTTTCTGTGGTACATATTCGCTCTTGAATTTGGAGAAATTCAAGGTAACGTTGCATGTCAACCGATCTTCACCGCCGGAACCACCATTGGACACAGATGAGATGATGCCTTCTTCCATGATGAGCTTCATATACTCAAGAGGTGTCTTTCCTGCCTTACGCACCACCAATGTCGCTTCCTTGAAATGCTGCCCATTGCAACACATTTTCATCAAATTAGGCGTTGCTTTATCAACATAGTGAGAAAACGTAAGGTCACCAACGCTGACTTTGCCCGAACCCGCACCTGGACCCGAATGTGTCGTACCTGACTGAGTCATACCCCAGCTCCAGGACAGTATATCTATCTCATCCTTATGCACGTCATCAACGGATTCGCCTTTAATGTCGTCTATTTTTAAAAACATATCTACAGCCATGATTATCTCCTTTAGTTTCCTTAAAGTTTATTGTTACCTGCCACTTGAAAATACAGATGGCGCTTGATTTTTTTCAAGTACACCCTTAGCCCTTAGATGAACCTGACTCTAATACT
>CAZWBV010000183.1:0-5997 GCA_964632225.1 uncultured Gammaproteobacteria bacterium
CAAAATAAACTTCGGCTTACCGTCCGTTGCCTGACGTATCAAATTATATAAGTCCATCTGCTGCCAGCGCGTCACCATCTGCGGTTCACGCTGCGCCAGATTTGCTTTCATCGGAAACGCTGTTTTGGGTAAATTGAGTGTCTCTTTATAATCCGTCATTCAAATTACCACCACCCAGAATAGATAAAAAATAGATAAAAAACACATAAAAGGAGTACATAAGGAATACATCACATTTCTTTTCATTGTCTGTCGCCGTTGATCCATCTAATATTGATCTTTGCATCAATCAAGTAAAGGTTAAAACACGGCTCTAACTTGCTGCACATCCACGTCGATTGCCTTTTTTAGTTCGTCAAGAGAATCAAAATGGCGTTCATCACGTAGTTTTTTAATAAAATTAACATGTAGATAGCGCCCATATATTTGCTGGTCAAAATCCAGTATGTACACTTCGAGTATACACGTTGTCCCGTTCACTGTGGGCCGTGTTCCTATACTGGCCGCGCCGATTAAGGGTTCGTTATCAAGACCGTATATTTCAACCGCAAAAATGCCTGCAACTGGCGCGGCTTTGCGATGAATATGAATATTTGCAGTAGGAAACCCTAATTCTCGACCGCGCTTATCACCGTGCGCGACACGACCTGACATACGGTAGGGACGACCTAATAACTTTTCTGCTTCTGCAAGCTGTCCGGCGCTCAAAAACTGTCGAATAAGCGTGCTACTGACGCGCTGCTTATCGACCAAATAGCTGTGCATATTCACAACTTGAAAACCTTGTTTTTGTCCCGATTTTTGCAACATGTCAAAGTTTCCAGTCCTGCTGGCACCAAAACGAAAATCATCACCGACTACCAGGTATTTTACACCCAGATCGCGCACTAAAATATGTTCAATAAAATCGTCTGCGCGCATTGATGCGAAGCGCTGGTTAAATCGTACACATAACACACGATCTACCGCAAATCGCGTTAAAGCCTGGCATTTTTCCCGAAAACGCGTTAAGCGCGTTGGGTTGTCAGTCTCTCTAACCGTACAGAAATATTCCAAAGGCTGGGGTTCAAACAGTATTATCACGCTAGGCAAACGCAATTGCGCTGCCTTTTCAGATAATTGACCGATAACGGCCTGGTGCCCCAGATGCACACCATCAAAATTACCGATTGTCGCGACACAACCGTGATGGCGAGAACGTATATTATGTATGCCTCGAATTAATTCCATAGACTTAATCGTTTACGATGAACGGCGCGCTAATCATGCCGCAACACCGCTTTAAAATTTAAGCCCGTTAACAGCAATACACCGAAATAAACAACTACACCCACAACGACCCATAACACCAACTCCATACTTCGATTATATAAGCTCATCGCGATCCAGGCGTCATTGCTTTTTATCCCCCAATACAACGCAGCACTCATCGCAATACAGGCAAATAGAATCCGTGCAAAAAACAGCAGCCACCCCGCACCCGGCGTATATACACCTTCTTTTCGCAAACCTCGATAGAGCAACCACGATTGTAGAATTGCTGACAATGCGGTGGCCAGGGCCAGTCCAACGTGGGGCGCGTCGTAACTTAACATCATCATCGATCCGACTAAAATGAATGTCACCAACAATTTGGCCAGCATCGTGGTAATCGCGATTTTCATCGGTGTTTTGGTATCCTGCCGGGCGAAAAAACCAGGTGAAAGTACTTTTACATAGATAAATCCCAGCAAACCAATGGAATAAGCAATAAGTGCAACTTGGGACATGTAAACATCATGGCCATCAAATGCGCCGTATTGAAAGATGGTGATCAACAACGGACCGGATAAAAAAATAAGCGCAAGCGTCGCAGGTAAACCAATCAACAACGACAAGCGCGCGCCCCAGTCCAGCGTACGATTGAATCTCTGCGGCGCTGACTCTGCGTGCTTGGCAGACAGACTCGGCAACATCACGGTCGCAATAGCGATGCCGAATACACCGAGAGGAAACTCGACCAAACGATCAGCGTAATAAAGCCACGATATACTGCCGCTTATTAAAAATGAGGCGATCCAGTAGTCAATAATTAAATTAATCTGTTGTACCGAAGAGGCAAAAAGAGCCGGGATCATCAGTGTTCTGATTTTTGTGACACCCGGGTTACGCCAGTTCCACCTGGGGAGTCCCAGCAATCGCAAACGCAACAAAAAAGGCAATTGAAATAACAACTGCGCTGCGCCCGCGATAAACACACCCCAGGCCAACCCGACGATGGGTTTATCCAGCAAAGGCGATATCCAAATTGCCGCCGCGATCATACAGATATTGAGCAGCACGGGGGTAAACGCCGGTACCGCAAACTGACCGTAGCTATTTAAAATACCGCCAGCCAACGCAACCAATGAGATAAACAATATATACGGAAAAGTGAGGCGCAGCATTTCCGCAGTAAGATCATAGCGTGGATCACCGCCTGCCCAACCGGGGGCGAATAACATCACAAGCAACGGCGCTGCAATCACACCGATGACCGACACGACAAACAGAATCCAACCCAGCGTGCCGGCAACATCCGCGGCCAGTCTTTTCGTCTCGGAAAATTCGCGTGTGGTTTTATACTCGGTAAACACCGGTACAAAAGCCTGGGAAAAGGCACCTTCGGCAAACTGGCGACGCAGCAAATTGGGTATTTTAAACGCAACAAAAAACGCATCTGTTGCCGCATCTGCACCAAAAAACCGGGCAAACACCACATCCCGAACCAATCCGGAGATACGCGACAGGAACGTCATTAAACTCACAACTGCCGTAGATTTTAGTAGTTTTTTGCTCATGTCCTCAATTGTCGGTAAAATTCGCTTTGCGGTGTGTTTTATACGCCCAAACAAGCCGTATGATACTGATTTTTTAGAAAAAAATTTAATTTTTTTTAAAAACCATCATCCACTCGCTGTAAATATTGACATTTTCGTCCAAAATCAGCATAGTACGCGCTCTTTCGATTCACAGGTTTCAGGAGCTTATATTGGCTAATTCCGCCCAAGCAAAAAAACGCGCTCGCCAAGGCGAAAAACGCAGGCAACATAACGCAAGTTTGCGCTCTATTATGCGAACATCCATTAAAAAGGTGCTCGCTGCCATTTCGACGGGCAACCAGGAAAAAGCTGAAAAAGCATATAAATCGGCGGTGCCGATTATCGACACGATGGTCAATAAAGGCATTTCCCACAAAAACAAAGCCTCAAGACAGAAAAGCCGCCTAAATACACGTGTTCGTGCGATGAGTGCGTAAATACACTGGTTAAGGCCTCCTAGGCTAGGCGCAACTAAATTAAAACCAGATTATCACGGTGAATCAATTCCGCTTCATCCACATAGCCTAATTTCTCTTCAATTTCATCACTGCAAGACCCAATTATTTTCGAGGTTTCTTCTGCATTATAATTGACAAGACCGCGTGCGATTTCATTACCCTGCTGATCGACACACACCACCAATTCACCGCGATTAAACTGCCCTTCCACTGAAGTCACCCCCACTGGAAGCAGGCTACGTCCGGATTCGCGCAACACCTTAACAGCACCTGCATCAACATGCAGCTTTCCGTGTATTCGCAGGTGACCGGCCAGCCAACGTTTACGCGCAGCCATCAACACATGACTGGACGTCAATAATGTACCGACACTATCGCCTTGTAAAATTTGCATGAGTACAGATTTGTTTTCGCCTGACGCGATGACGGTACTGGTGCCGGAACGTGCAGCTAACGCTGCCGCCTTCACTTTCGTCAACATACCACCGCGCCCCAATGTACCCGGCGTACCACCGGCAATGCCATCAAGTGCAGGATCACCCGCAGTCGATTCGACGATGAGTTTCGCATCTTTATTTGTACGCGGATCCTTATCAAATAACCCCGCCTGATCCGTCAGAATAACCAGCAATTCAGCCTCGATTAAATTCGCCACCAATGCCGCCAGGGTATCATTATCACCAAAACGCATTTCTTCAAACGACACAGTATCGTTTTCATTGATAACCGGCACAACATCTAAATCCAATAAGGCTCGCACGGTACTTCTGGCATTTAAGTAACGTTTTCGATTTGATAAATCGTCATGGGTTAATAATATTTGCGCCGTATGCATGCCGTGACGTTGAAAACAGGATTCATACGCCTGCACCAAACCCATCTGCCCGACTGCGGCGGCGGCCTGCAGTTCATAAAGCGCACGAGGTCTTGTGGTCCAGCCCAAGCGCATCATGCCATCGGCAACCGCACCGGAGGAAACCAGAATGACGTCAATACCCTGCTTTTTTAACGCAACGATCTGTTCCACAATATGAGCAATGGCGGGTTTATTCAAACCACGTTCGCCAGTCAACAATGAGCTGCCTAGCTTTATGACCCAACGTTTTAAGGTTTTTATATTTTCTCGTTTCATTGCTTATAATGCACTTTCACTTTATTCACTATTGGTTTTCAACTTCTGATTTTCAACTTCTGGTTTTCAACTTCCGCTATTAGTTTCTGATATTAGTTCCTGATATTAGTCAGTTGCCGTTATTCATTTCGTCAATGTGATCCATTAACTTATAGCATAATTCTTTTGTGCCGAGTTTATTTAGCGCCGAAATACGAAAGACTGGCCCTGCCCAGTTTAGCCTGGCAACCACTTTATCGCATTTTTTTATGTATTCCGATTCAGATAATAAATCTATCTTATTCAACACCAGCCAACGCTCGCGTTGAAATAGTTCATCACTGAATTTCTGTAATTCTTTTTCGATCGTTTTTATTTCTTCAACCGGGTCTCCCTGAAATCCGGAAACATCGACGATATGTAACAATAGTAATGTACGCGATAAATGCTTCAGGAATTGGATACCCAAACCCACGCCCTCCGCAGCGCCCTCGATAACGCCAGGAATATCCGCAACAACAAAACTACGGTGTTGACCTGCACTCACCACACCCAAATTGGGATACAACGTGGTAAATGGATAATCAGCCACTTTCGGACGGGCAGCAGAAACAGCGCGGATAAAAGTTGATTTACCCGCATTGGGAAACCCGAGCAAGCCCACATCAGCAAGTACATTCAGTTCCAGACGAAGATTGCGTTTGTCACCCGGCTCACCCTGCGTACATTGGCGTGGTGCACGATTGGTACTGCTTTTAAAATGAATATTGCCAATGCCGTGTTGCCCACCCCTGGCAATCAGTAATTTTTGTTCGAATTTAACCAGGTCGCCAATTAACTCTTCGGTATCCGCGTCATACACTATCGTACCAATAGGCACTTTTATATAAAGATCCTCACCACTTTTGCCAGTACAGGCGCTACCCATGCCTTGCTGACCTTTTGCAGCTTTAAACTGCCGTGTATAACGAAAATCAACCAGAGTATTTAAATCTTTGCTCGCAACGAAATAGACACTGCCGCCATCACCGCCATCACCGCCGTTCGGCCCGCCAAAGGGTATAAATTTTTCACGACGAAAACTGGCGATACCATTACCCCCGGCACCCGCTTCAACTTTTATCGTCACTTCATCTACAAATTTCATTGTTAAACACCAAACTGTGATATATGAAAAAACAAACACCCAAATGTAAAAAAGCCCCGTTAAACGGGGCTTTTTTACAACTATTTTGTTACGGCTCTCTGTTAAAAAACATAGACAAATTAATTCACCGAACCATCACTAAACTAGTACTCCAACAACTTAGTATTGATGGATTACCCTGCCACCACACTGACATATTTACGGCTTTTAGGACCCTTAACTTCAAATAATACGGTTCCGTCGGCAATCGCAAACAAGGTATCGTCTTTACCTATGCCCACATTCAGGCCCGGGTGAAATTTAGTGCCGCGTTGGCGTATTAAAATATTGCCCGCGAGAACAGCCTGACCACCATAGCGTTTAACGCCCAGGCGTTTGGAAACTGAATCGCGACCATTGCGGGTACTACCACCTGCTTTTTTATGTGCCATTGATAATTCC
>CAZWBV010000184.1:0-5961 GCA_964632225.1 uncultured Gammaproteobacteria bacterium
TCACTAACCTAACTAACCGCATCCTTGCTCTATATTATTAATGGATGATAATAAGTTCTCCAGGGAAATGCAAGACTCAAAAAGGAAGTTTTATTACGCATGTGTTTTAACACAATCAATGAATAAAAATTTCCGACCAACATACTCAACTGCGCTGCAACTTAACAGTACATTTCAACACCAACGAATTAATTTGTAAGCTTCCGGTAAGTGCGATATAAATTTATTATGTATCAATCACAGCAACATATTTACAGCCTATACTCAAAGAGCCAGCTCATCACAGGAAAATGGAAAATAGTTGATTATCAAGAAAACCAGCGTATCTGCCGATCTTAACCTTATGCCTTCAACAAGCGAATTTAACAATACAACAAGCAGTGTAGACACACCCTACCTGAACCAGTTGTCATACACATGGCAGCCCCTGCGTTTACTGAACCTGTATAGACTCACCTTGTCTGGTTTATTTGTGGTGTTAATTGTCC
Source organism: uncultured Gammaproteobacteria bacterium (assembly GCA_964632225.1). GTDB lineage: Bacteria > Pseudomonadota > Gammaproteobacteria > SG8-11 > SG8-11 > JAADIM01. The sequence goes on from CAZWBV010000184.1 coordinate 489, forward strand.
TAGCGGAACAACCCATTTACTTTGGTAATATCGACCGGGCATTAGCCACCTACGTCAGCATCACTTACCTGATTTTCAGTGTTGCCAGCAGTTTCGCTATCCATTTGCGAATTCCGGGATTCACAATACAATTATATACCCAGACTTTTGTCGACATTATTAGCATTACATTACTCATGTTCGCCAGTGGGGGTGTCGGCAGCGGCCTGGGCGTGCTGTTGGTTGTCGCGATCGCGGGCGGTAGCGTCATCATGGCAAGCCGCATGGCCAATCTTTTTGCTGCAGTTGCGACGCTTGCGCTTCTTTTTGAAGAGGGCTATGCAAGCACCCTTAATGTTTTTGTACCCAGTTATTCCCATGCGGGCATGCTCGGCGCCACGTTTTTTGCGACCGCCATGTTGGCGTATATACTGGCTAAACGGTTGCGGGAAACAGAACAACTGGCTGAGCAACGCGGGGTTGATCTTGCTAATCTGGCCAAGCTCAATGAACATGTTATCCAACGTATGCAATCCGGCATCCTGGTCACAGACGCCAAAGACCGCATCAGGCTCTCTAACCACTCTGCCTGGGTGATGCTTGACGTGACGTCAATCCGCGAAAACCAGTCGCTTGAATCGGTGTCTGCGCAGTTGGCTGAACAACTCACGCAATGGAAAAAAGATAATTTGAGCAGTGAACCACAGGTATTCAAACCATCCGGCATTTCTACCGATATACTGCCACGCTTTATGAAACTGGGAACCGATGAAAAAGCCGCTGCGTTGATATTTCTTGAGGACACCTCTATCATGGCACAGCAGGCACAGCAATTAAAAATGGCTTCATTGGGTCGACTGACAGCCAGTATTGCCCATGAGGTGCGAAATCCGCTGGGCGCAATCAGCCATGCTGGTCAGCTATTGGCTGAATCGCCCAAGCTGGACAAACCGGACCTGCGTCTGACTGAGATTATTTGCAACCATTCTGACCGGGTAAACAAGATTGTCGAAAATGTGTTACAACTTAGCCGCAGTGACAAGTCAAAACCCCAGCATCTGCCATTAAAACTCTGGTTGACGGATTTTGCCGACGAGTTTCGGCGTGATAACCACATCGACGCAAACGAGCTGGCGGTTAACGTCACACCGGAAAATCTAAAAATTCTAATGGACCCCAGCCAACTACATCAGGTGTTGTGGAATCTGTGTCAAAATGGAATACGGCACAGTCGATCCTGGTTGCAAATGCCTAAAGTTGAACTGAAGGGGAATATATCCAAAGAAATGCAAACACCTTATATTGATATTATTGATCACGGCCCCGGCATTGACACAGAAACCGCGCTGAATATTTTTGAACCTTTTTTTACCACTGAATCGACGGGCACCGGCCTGGGGCTTTTTATCGCCCGGGAATTATGTGAAGCGAACAATGCGAGATTAATCTACATTCCGATGCCAAAAGAAGGCGCCTGTTTTCGCATCAGTTTTTCTCATATGAATATATCCGTCGCGGATAGGATTTAGGTGTTTAAAGTATGACTAAACCACTGGCACTCATCGTCGATGATGAACCCGATATTTGTGAGTTGCTTGCACTCACATTGAATCGAATGGACATCAACACGCATGCCGCTCAGGATCTCAATAACGCAAAACAGCTACTGAAAGAACACGCGTTCGATTTGTGTCTCACGGACATGCAACTCCCCGACGGTAACGGTATTGAACTGGTCGACCACTTGCAGCAACACTACGCCCACATTCCCTCTGCTGTGATCACCGCCCACGGCAATATGGAATCCGCCATCGTCGCCCTTAAGGCGGGCGCGTTTGATTTTGTCTCCAAACCGGTTGACCTGCAAATACTGAGAACGTTAGTCAATACCGCACTTAAGCTATCAAACCACACCCCGCCGGGTGATCGACGCAGCCGTGATGTTCTGTTAGGCGAAGCAGTGTCCATGAAGGCGTTAAGAGGTAAAATCGCCAAGGTTGCTCGCAGTCAGGCACCCATCTATATTGCCGGTGAGTCCGGTACTGGTAAGGAACTGGTCGCAAAAATGATCCATAAAAAAGGCCCGCGTGCAGACAAGGCCTTTATTCCCATTAACTGCGGTGCGATTCCCAGCGAATTAATGGAGAGTGAATTTTTTGGGCATAAAAAAGGCAGTTTTACTGGCGCCACAGCAGACAAACAGGGCCTGTTTCAAGCCGCAGATGGCGGCACCTTGTTCCTGGACGAAGTCGCTGACCTGCCACTGAATATGCAGGTAAAACTGTTGCGTGTTATTCAGGAAAAAGCCGTTAAACAAATCGGCGCGGCGCAGGAGCAAACCATTGATGTGCGCTTATTAAGCGCCACCCACAAAGATTTAGCCGCGCTGGTCGACCAAGGTAAATTTCGACAAGATCTTTTTTACCGGATCAATGTCATCGAACTGAGCGTACCCCCGTTACGCGGAAGACGGGATGACATTCCCACGCTAACAGACCATATCCTCAATCAATTGACACAACAGACCAACAGTAAAAAACCTGAACTGACCCACGAGGCCAAAAACGCCTTGCAAAATTATTCTTTCCCTGGAAATGTCAGGGAACTGGAAAACATTTTAGAGCGAGCCATGACGTTGTGTGATACCAACACAATCGATAGCGATGATTTGCAACTCAATAAACAAGTGGGGTTGGAAAGTACCATTATCAGCAATGCGGATGACAACCTGCCGCTGGAGGATATGCTCGGCCACATCGAGAAAGAAGCCATTCTCAACGCACTGAATGAAACCAACCAAAATAAAACAGCTGCAGCCAAATTATTGGGGATGACGTTCAGGGCACTGCGTTACCGATTAAAAAAACTAGGTATCGATTAATTTTTTATATTCTCCAAGCAATTCCGCCGACACTTGATATTTCGCAGCGGTGAATATCAAGCGTTGAACCTAAATAAATCAGTTGGATCGTCGCGACGCCTACATGGACGTAGGTGATAGAGTCGAGTCTGGAACAGATTCAACTGATTTATTTAGGTTTAATGGTTTAAAAAATCCTGAGGTGTAATGTTCGCTTGGTTAAGAATGGGCCGGAGTGTGCCTTCAGGCATATCCCCTGGGTGGTTAGGGATGGTGGTGTAACAATTTGTGATTGGGTTAAACCAAATCTCGTGGCTCCCGGCGGCTTGGCGGTCAAACTCAAACCCAAATTTTTTCAAACGTTTAATAATTTGCCGATAGCGAAACCCTGCTAGTCTTCCCATTTAGCCGCTGACCACAAGGGGGTAATCGAAGGAATCGCTGGTTTCTTTGAGCGTCGGTTGATTGTGGCGTTCGGCTTGTGCTTCCAATAATTTTTTTGCCACATCCCTGGCGATCTCCAAGGTTTCGACCACGGTGCGACCTTGTGCCACTAAACCGGGAATCTCATCAGACGTTGCTAAATAAACGCCTTCCGGTAACTTCTCAATATGTATATTAACAATCTGTTCCATCTCATCACATATGCTTGGAGAAAGAGCAAGCAATAGAAAACTCCCTTGGCAAAATCGAGCAAAAAGTTTTCCGTTCAGTTCAGATGGTTGGATATTTGATAATTTAATTTAATTCAATGTAATGTTCTTGACCCCATTTTTAGACCCCATTTTTATTACTCTTCCTCATGGGGTCCGGCGAAGAAAAAGGTACATATTCGGCCACCCCCACGCCTTGGCTCTCCCTTGGTTTTTTATATGCAATTTACACCCATTCAGGCAATTAAAAATGCAATATAGGCACATTATTGCTATTATAAATACAATATACGATCATACTAGGTGCTAAATATATTAAATATGCAACCTACGTGCATATTGCTTATCGGAACGCATAATGACCATACACTATGTAAATGTGAAAAATAGTGCGCAAGCAAGACAACGAACAAAAAATGTCAAACAAGGCAATTGGATACAAATCATTAAGAGTGTTTATACTGATGATCTCGTTACGCCACTGCAACAACAAGCTGCAAGTGCAATAGTCAAAATCATCGGTCATGCTTATCCTGCGTTAGTCATTTCACATCGTTCGGCAATCGAGTTTCGGCCTCATAATAATTGTCTCTATGTCACCGGTTTACGAAATCGCAAGCGAGATATTCAGGGCATTAAGTTAATTGAAATTATAGGCCCCGCATTTTTGGCTGAATTTGACCAGTACTTCATGGGCACACGTGTATCGAGTACCGAACGTATGTTGCTTGAAAATCTGCAAGTCAGTCGTGGGCTGGAAAAATCCTTGGGTCAGGTTTGGGTAGAGGGGTGGCTGGAAAATACCCTGGGTCGAAAAGGAGAAGATGAACTTAATCGAATCAGAGATAGGGCACGTAAAATAGTCAAGATAACCGCATGGAAAAAAGAATTAGCCAAGCTGGAAAATATAATTGGTATCTTGTTAGGTTCGCATAAAGGTAAATTGTTAAATAAACAAGCCATCGTGCGTAGCCAGGGTGAACCTTATGATGGTCAACGGGTTGAGTTGTTTTCTCAATTTACGCTCTACTTAAAACAATGTCAATTTGTTCACCGGCAAAGACAATCCAATGATGTCATCGCGTTTGAAAATGCCGCATTTTGGGATGCATATTTTTCTAATTATATTGAAGGTACTCGATTTCCGGTTGAAGAAGCAGAAGACATTATTTTTAACAGAAAAGTTAATGCATCACGTCATGAAGATAGCCATAACATCATTCGATCCTATGATTTATTGTCAAGTAAAAAAGAAATGGCAACATTACCTAAAAGCGCAGACGATTTTTTAGATTTACTGGTAAGGCGTCATCGCTACTTTATGGCGGAAAGTTTTGAAAAAAAGCCAGGCGAGTTTAAGAAAGAAAATAATGTTGCGGGTAATACTGTTTTTGTTGAACCGGATCGTGTGGAAGGCACGCTGGCAAACGCATTTCAACATTACTTAGTATTGGATTGCCCGGTCAAAAAATCAATGTATATCATGTTTGTTGTGACAGAAGTACATCCCTTTATCGATGGCAATGGTCGAATTGCACGAACAATGCTCAATGCAGAATTATTATCTGCTGAACTTGAAAGGATAATAATCCCAAGCTGTTTTCGAGAGGATTATTTATTGGGATTACGTAGTATTACAAAAAATAAAAATTTTAATGCTTATTGCCGCATGTTAGACCGTGCCCAACATTTTACAGCAAACTTTGACTACTTGGATATCGAAAAAACCAAACAAAAATTCAGCGAACTTGGTGTGTTTGAAGAAAGTCGTGATGCCAGATTACCAGAGTTGACTTATCGGAAAAATATGTCTTTGATTCCATGAGAGAACTCAGGAACCTGAGTTTGATAAAATACAGATGAGGCACTATGTTCAGTCGGAAATGCGGGCGGAAATGCCGGCTAAGTATCGATTGATTTTTTATATTCTTCAAGCAATTCCGTCGGCACTTGATATTCCGGGGGGCGAATATCGAGGACA
>CAZWBV010000185.1:0-5912 GCA_964632225.1 uncultured Gammaproteobacteria bacterium
GGGCAAAAGCGCATCTAGCTGCTGTTTTAGTTCCAGGACCATCAAAGTTTACCTATTTTAATATATGCGGCGAATATCGCCGTATTTATTACTATATATAAACTAGTATAGTCTATGTAAGTTTACAATACATGCTATTTACGGCGATTTACGCCGAGTATTAAATACCTTGTAAACTAGAGCTTATATCCCAAAATATTTCTTTAATCACTCTGTCTGCACTTTTAGACAAACCGCTGCCTTCTTTGGTCGCCAATAACTGATTAGAGAAACGCACTCGCGCTAAATATACAGGCGGGTGGTTTATCTAAATTTATTGTATATCCGGCCATTCCAGCCATCATTGTGCCAGACAAGGCGCAGTGTAAGATGCATGGTCATGATACGTTTTCCTCTACTTCTTTTTTTGCAAAACGCTCTTTAAAAACCTCCCAGGCTACTCGATAGTCATCTTCGCGATTGGGAAGGTAAAAAGGGGCAACGTAGGTAATGGTTTTTTCTTGTGGTCCGCCCGGTAGCGTATCATCAATTACTTTGCGGTGGATTTTGGTTCTATTGGGTATGACGGGTGCGCCGTCGGCATTGGGTGCAATGTCTTCCCAGCCCAGTGGTTTTTCTTCGGTTTTTCCATCGGGGTATTCGATGGTTAGTAGCGCGTCTTTTTTTACCCGCTTTACGGGGGAGACCCACACCCACAAGTCCCTTGCTGGGGGTGAATACTATATGGCCATTGGCATCGTAAAAGGTTTCACGTTCGTATTGGCGCATTACTGGGAATTGTACGCGGTAGATAGTGAGTAACTCTTGCAAAGTTAGACTCAATCCTATGGCCACCAAAACATCAATTTCTAATAGTGCTTGGCGACGTTCGAAGTCGGTACGCAGTGTCGACTCCCATTGCCATTTTTCCTTAAGATTATTGAAATAATCTTTATTTAATCGATTATTTGAAGATACCCATAAGTTATTTACATAATTGTTTTTCCAGACATCGCTCCACAACTCTTCATAGCATTTATTTAACGAACAAAGTCCGAGCGCACGAATATGTAATGCATCCCCGGGGATACGACTACGAACACGCTGCAAACCTGCGGAGTCAAGCCGGGTAAGTGGTATAGTAAAGCGGTTCCAAAACTCTTTTTGAAACTGGGTCATCATACTCTTAAGTGTAAGAACCAGTATGCGCTTGCCACGACCACGTTGCATCAACTCAGTCACCAGGATGCCTGCTTCAAGGGTCTTACCAAGCCCGACAGCATCGGCGATCAAGATGCGTTGTCTTGGTTGTTTTAAGGCCTGTATTGTCGGGTCTAGCTGATAAGGCACCAAGTCCATTGCGGCCAAGTGAGCTACGTGTATTTTTTCATCATTGGCTGTTGCCTGCCTCAACTGGCTTTCTATATAAAGAAGGCTTTGTTCAAATGCATTGGAAGTATCTTGAACCAGAACTGTCGTCGCTGGGTCGAGTATCTTTATCTCATCTTCCAACTGGGAAAGAAAAATAGTTTCCTTACCTCTGACTAACTCAGATATACCATCACATGTTAATTGATACCCTTTATCAGAACTGATATCGACACGACGGATGACCCATTCCGCATCGCGTATTTCTACTCTTGCACCTGGCGCGTATAATTGACCCATTTTCAAACCTTTTTAATTAATAACATTTTAAAAACTTTCAATATTACACAATGCATAGACACGATAGATTGTAGCGGGCCAGACCCAAGCATGCACGATAACAAGCTGAGTTAACTTTATTTTTATTGTAGTTGTTAACTCACCTAAGTGTGTCGGTGTTAATGCATCATCCCACCACTGATTTTCATTAATGCCTGTATAATCTAACTCCAGTTTTAAGACATTTAGTTCGGCAAGCGCACTTCTAGCTTTATCGTCACCCTCTGCACCATAGGTTTTCTCCTCCAATGCTTCGGGAATATTATCTAGCGCAGAATCACCATAGACACCTTCGATTAATCTTCGTGCATCTTCAGGCATGTGAAAACCTTTGTGGTTTGACAGCAGTTTCGCAGTAAGCCAGATCTGTGATCATGACATCATCTTCCATCTTTGCTATCTTCGTTTTTTGCTATATTTCCGATTTTTCTTCGGGGACATAATTTGCCACTGCCTGTTGCAATTTTTGTTGTATTTGATGGCGCAATGACGCGGGTTTGAGTACTTCAACATCAGGCCCGTATTTAAGGATATCCATGATTAATTCTCGTGGGTCACGATAGGGTATTTCCAATTCATAACTGCTGTCCAGCGTGAATTGTCCTTTTTGTTTTGGGTGCCATTGTTCGTCTGCGATCCAGTTTGCTACATTTTTATTGAACTTGAGCAGGGCGGTGTGGGTGGGTTTGCCAGCAAAGATGCCATAGGACGAGGTGTAGTGTGTGTCGAGTCTGCTATTGTCAATGTCTGTCGTTTTTTCGATAATAAGTTTGCTGCTATTAATTCGTTCAATCGAGAAGCTGCGAAGTTCATTGCGTAAATGACACCAGGCATCCAGATACCAGTTATCCCGATAATAAACCAGGCGTTGTGGTGATATCTCGCGTTTTGTTTGCTTGCCTCGCTCTCTACCCCGGTATTCAATAAACAGGCGGTTTCTTGTGAGTAACGATGTGGCTACAAGACTGAAATGTTTTGGGCTGGGTCTGCGGGATGCCATTTTCAATATGCGAACTCGGTTGGCTAATTCACTTTTTGGTATTTTGTCGGTACGCAGTAGTTCCTCTACTTTGTCCTTAATTGGTGCGATGTGGGCATCCAGCAGGCCCGGTTCAACGGATGATAATAGCTGGTAAGTGGTCAATAGGGCATAGAGTTCTGAAGCATTAAACCAGAGGCCAGGCAGTTCGTATTTGTATTTCGAGTTTTTGTTGTAGTAATAACCATTGGCTTTGCGGTCGTACTCAATGGGTGCATCCAGGTATAAGCGCATGTCCTTGATTAGATGTTCTGCTGTGGCAAGTGAACACGCCAGCTGCTCTTCAATTTTTGCTTTGGTGACGGGTAACCGTGCACTCGTCAGTAAAGTATGCAATGCAAATATACGATCAAATTTATCCATATTTTAATTTACCGTACCACCTAATTACCTTCCAAGTATCGGTGTTGGCCCTCTTTCAATGGTATCCATCCCGACGTACAGGGTTTTTATTTGCATCCATGAAAGCCTATGTGGGACTATTGCGTTGCTTGAAATTTGTAACGTTGTTGTCGGCGATTTTTTATTCAAGTGTGGTGTTCATGCCTCGATCAGAAATACTTAACAAAATAATAATGTGGGTGGATGTATTGTATATTAAATCGCGACGAACGAGTCTAAATACAGCTAATTTTATGACTGCCTTTTTCATGCTGCTATTTTTTACGTCAGGATTTATATTTTCTACACAAGACGTTGACGCAGATGAGCGGGATGTTCCCGGCTGGTATTTTTATATGGATAACGATTTATTTATTACGCCCAATCAGGACCGGGATTACACGGCGGGACTATCGATAGTGTATACCGGTATTGGATCAGCGACGCATTTTTTGTCAATCGATGCCGTGCTTGGCGCGATCGACAGTTGGCCTGGATTAAATAACGGTAGCGACTTTGGTTTGCACAGTTTTGAGTTCGGTATTGCGGGGTTTACGCCAGAACAGACAGAAAGACGGTTTGCGTTACAAAATGACAGGCCGTATGCGAGTTTGGTCTATATCGCAAATAACCGTCAATACGTCAATTTGCAAAGTAAAAGCTCTGTGATTTCAACCCTGTCCGTTGGCGTGCTTGGATTGAATACGGCAGGTAATTTACAAAATGCGGTGCATAAAATCGTTAACCTGGACGATGCCGTCGGGTGGCAGAATCAAATATCCAATGACGGCGAACTTACTTTTCGATATGGTCTTTCTAAACAGACAATGCGCTGGTACGATCATTCATCAACCGAAGATAAATATGAAATTAAGACGGCCATAAGGGGCAGCATAGGGTATATAACTGACGTAACCTGGAGTATTAGCGGTCGTTGGGGGAATATACGTTCACCTTGGTGGGCATTTAATCCGCAGACATCCGAATATACCGAAAAATCTTCACCTGCTTTACCAACATCACGTTCTGCATCGGGTTCCACAACAGACAGTGAGCTTTATTATTGGTCTGGATTGAGTGTGCACCTAAGGGCATACAATGTATTTTTGCAAGGGCAGTATAAAGACAGCGTGGTGACCTATGACAGTAATGAACTCAATCATGTAATTCTGGAAGCGTGGTTTGGTGTGACAGCAGAAGTGTTTAATGGCATGCGGGTAAGCTATTTAGTGCGCGTACAAACATCAGAAATCAGGCGAGGCGAAGGATCGCGGAATCCGTTGTGGGGTGGATTGATCGTCAGTCAGGCTTTTTGAGTGTTTTAGGAGGTGCCAATTGATCGTGATGAGTCGTGATAAATCTCAATCGCCACGGGTATAGACAGGACTCAGTGATACAGCCCGCTATCACTGAGTCTGCAAGCTTGCGTACTATCGTTGTTTTATTTTAATTTTAACATTTTCAAATGTTAAGTGATAAAAGAACGAAAATGGCGGGGGTAGATTAGCCGTTTGGTTTGGGCCAGGGGCATCATGGAAAACCAAATGAAACTCCACGTCATTCTGGTCTACTGCACCATTTCCTGCTTGTGAAAAGTCATAAATATCGCCTGTGGTTGTGCGCACGCTCCCGTCGGGTCCACGTACACCGGTTGTTGTCATTGTGTGGCCTGCCCAGTCTGGTACGGGTCCATCGAACGGGTTATTAAAAGGCATTCCGTTATGGGTTATTTTTGCCGGTCCCCAGGTGGCGAGGTAGTTAAACACGGTCGGTACGACCGGCCCTGCCGCCATCGTGTCACCGTGCAAGTAGACATTGGTGGTTACCGGATCAGATAGTTCAAGTTCTGTGGTACCCGCTGACGCACCCAGGCGTAATCCCGTTGGATGCGATGGCGGTGCAAAGCGTTCCTGGTGGTAGGTCCAAGAACCATTTTGGTCTTCCCATTCGGCCCAAATTTCGCCGGTATTGGCAACGGGGTCGATTGTGAGACGTGCCTTGCCTTTTACTGGTACTGAACCCACGCCATCCCAAACAAAGGAATCCACAGGCTCAGCCGGTACACCGTTCAACAAGGCAACGACATCGCCGGTGACGTGCCGGTTTAAGCGCGGCGCGCTGGCCTTGATCTGATATATTAGTTGACTGTTAACCCTCGACGACTTTTCACTGTCGTTGTCGTTGTCGTCGTCCGGGCTTGCCATGGAATAACTTGTGTAGCTTAGGGGTAACAGGCATGTTGCGACTAACCACCTATTTTTTTTACTCATCATCATCCTTAATCCTCATCATTGATTACAAACTAAGTTTTGAACTACCGAACATCAGAGTAGCGTCGGCATTAAGATGTTACAAAAATATCACAGGTAGTTCACGTACTCATAACAAATGAATAACGAATACCGGGCAAATGAGATAGGTTAAGGGAATGTGCAAATTTATTGAGCAAGTACGATAAAAAAGGGCGTGTGCCTGACAATGTCTGGGAGTTTGTCGAACTTAGGGATTGTCGCGAAGGAAATTTGACCAATAGGGTTTTCACCCAACGCGACATGACAAAGCAAGAAACAATTTGTCTTTGGTTTCGCCATGGCAATAGCAACCGACGGGTTGTCAATGCCTGATGGAGTTAGTTGGAGGTTAGAATTTGTCCCATTCGTTGTCATTGGTGCCGGTACGTGCGACAGGTTTATCGACGTTGCGGGGTTCGATAGTGTTTGATGGCGAATGTGGCTGCGAAATGTAGTGGCATAGTTAGTGTCCATCCACAAACGGTCTATTTCTCCAATATCCGCGTTGCACAGAT
>CAZWBV010000186.1:0-5861 GCA_964632225.1 uncultured Gammaproteobacteria bacterium
CCTGATCAGCGCAATAATTATTCTTCAAATGCACAATGGATAACGGTGAATGCCAACCAAATTAGCGGAAAATTACTCGGTCGGTCGTTGCCTAATACGGTTTTATTAGGCGCATTTTCTGCATCCACCGGGTGGGTGAGTTTAGCGGCACTGGAAAAAGCGATACGCCAACACCTGGTTATAAAGGGCGAAACAATAGTAACCGCCAATATTAACGCGTTACGTGAAGGTTACCGAATTGCTGAACAGCAAGAGGAGGAGGTTACGTGAAAACGCTATTGGAAGGTTCAAATGCCGTGGCTGAAGCAGTTCGTTTATGCCGTCCACAAGTTGTCGCTGCGTATCCAATTACGCCGCAAACCCACATAATTGAACATCTGGCAAAAATGGTGGCTAACGGCGAACTGTCGTCCGAATTTATTAGCACGGAAAGTGAATACGCTGCTGCCTCAGTCGTATTGGGCGCTGTTGCAACGGGCGCTCGCGCATTTACTGCCAGCGCGTCACAGGGTTTGTTACTGATGACCGAGGTGTTGTTTAACATTGCCGGGTTGCGGCTTCCGGTTGTTATGGTGTGTGCTAACCGCGCGGTGGGTGCGCCGATCAATATTTTTTGCGATCACCAGGACAGCATGGCGTTACGCGATGCGGGTTGGGTGCAACTTTATGTCAGCAGCAATCAGGAAGCTGTTGATTCGATTATTCAGGCTTATCGTATTGCCGAGGCCTGTGAATTGCCGGTCATGGTCTGCATGGATGGTTTTTTTCTGACGCATGCTTTCGAACCGGTGGACATACCGGAACAAGCATTAGTCGATATTTTTTTGCCAACATATCAATTTAGTCGCACGCTGGACCCGCAGAAGCCAATGACGTTGGGTGGTGGCAGCGAAGCTGACAATTATCTGGAATTCCGTGCTGCACAGCACAGCGACATGGAAAAAGCATTGGACAGGATTCAATGTGCGGATAATGATTTCAGTCAGCAGTTTGGTCGTGGCTACGGTGGCCTTGTGGACGGTTATCGGTTGGAAGATGCAGAAATTGTTTTTGTTGGACTGGGTTCGTTGATAGGTGCTGTTCAAGATGTGATAGATCAATTGCGTGAACAAGGCCAGTTAGTCGGAGCGTTGCGGATACGTTGCTTTCGTCCCTTTCCGGCGTCGGTTTTGGTTCGGTCATTGTCCAGCGCAAAACGTGTTATCGTTATGGAAAAGGCATTTAGTGTCGGCGCAGGCGGTATTGTCGCGACAGAATTACGTGCTGCGCTGTATCAGGCCGGATTATCCATCCCCGTGGATAATTTTATCGGTGGCCTGGGGGGGCGGGATATCACACCATCTATCCTTGAACAAATATTTCATACCTCTGCCTTGAGCGATGTGGCGATTGACTGCCAGTTTATAAATAAAGACAACATCAGTCACACAGAAGGTAATACCACAACACCAGGCGAAGGAGATTAAACATGGATACGCGTGATCAGTTTCGTTCGAATGTGCTTACCTCGGGTCACCGTGCTTGCGCAGGTTGTGGCGAAGCCATGGCGGCGCGTATGGTCACCGACTTAATCGGCCCGGATGCGATTTACATCAATGCAACGGGATGTTTGCAAGTGTTTACTACTCATAATCAGCAATCTGCCTGGCAGGCGCCGTGGGTGCATTCGGTATTTGCAAACAGCGCGGCGGTGGCGTCCGGCGTGGAAGCCGCATTACGTGCGCAGGGCCGTAACACCCCCGTGGTTGTTCAGGCAGGCGATGGTGGTACGTTTGACATTGGTTTACAATGTTTGTCCGGCATGATTGAACGTGGCCATGATGTGTTATTTGTTTGTTACGATAATGAAGGATATATGAATACCGGGGTGCAGCGTTCCAGTTCTACACCGCACGCAGTACGCACTACCACCTCACCACCGGGTCGTCTTAGCGAGGGTAAGCATCACTTGAAGAAAGATGTTATTTCCATTATCGCTGCTCACCATATGCCTTATGCTGCCACTGCTACTGTAGCTTACTTTCCAGACCTCAAAGCCAAAGTGGAAAAAGCCATGAGCCTCAATGGACCGCGTTTTTTGCAAGTGCTTTCGCCTTGTCCATTAGGTTGGGATCACGATGCTGCTTTATCTGTACAAATTTCCCGCCTGGCGGTAGAGACGGGTTTGTTTCCATTGATCGAGATGGAGTATGGCGGTGTAACGGGTGTGATGCGTTTGGCTCATCAACGACCGGTAGAAGATTACCTGCAGCCACAAGGCCGTTTTAAACATTTGTTTTCTCGTGACAACAACAATAACAACGACAACGACAGCGGTAATGTTGAAGTTCGTCATCTGCAGGCTTTGGCCGATGCACGTGTACAGCGCTATGGTTTGTTGGATGCGGAAACTGAGTGGACAACGGCCAGTGCTGCGCAAACACAGCGGTATGGTCGAGGCGGTTATTCGACCTCCGCAGTCAAGCAGGAGGTTTCATCATGAGTAATTTATCGATCGAGCCTGGTAGCTCAACTGCTTATCACACCGGAGAATGGCGTCAACAACGGCCAGTTTATCGTGACAAATGGCCGCCGTGCGGTCAAAGTTGCCCGGCATCTGAAGATGTGCAGGCCTATCTCGCGCTTGCTAGTAAGAAAAAATGGGAGGCTGCGTGGCGTAAAATTACTGAACGTAACCCATTTCCTGGCGTGACTGGCCGGGTGTGTCATCATCCTTGTGAAACCAGTTGCAATCGGACGCAATTGGATACATCGATTAACATACACGGTGTTGAACGTTTTCTTGGCGATCTCGCTCGCGAAAAGGGCTGGCGTCATGAACGGTTCTCGGAACAATGCCAGTCACAAAAGGTTGCGGTGATCGGTGCAGGTCCGGCTGGTCTGTCTTGTGCATTTCAATTAGCACGTCGTGGTTACCCGGTGACAATTTTTGATGCGATGTCAGCGCCTGGTGGTACGTTACGCAGTGGCATACCAGATTACCGTTTACCAAAGTCAGTGTTGTCAGGTGAAATAGATGCCATCCTGGCATTGGGCATTGAACTGCGTCTTGAGACACGCATTGGTGAGGACATAAGTGAACAATCTTTACAAGATGATTTCGACGCTGTGTTTTTGGCTATTGGCGCGCTAAAACCGCGATCATTTAGCAGTATAGAAAAATCTGATCACAGTGTGATGTCCGGTACGGATTTTCTCCAGAAAATAAACCGGGGTGAATCATTGGATTTGGCGAAGCAGGTGGCGGTAATCGGTGGCGGTAACACGGCAATTGATGTTGCCCGTTGCGCACGTCGCCTTGGTGCGCAAGTCACCGTGGTATGTTCTCAGGATCGACCCGGTAGCCATCACGGACATGCTGACGCACAGATGACTGCCTTGCCGCGGGAAGCGATTCATGCCGAGGCAGAAGGTGTAAGTATTTTATTTCAAACAGGCGTTCGCAGGTTAGTGCGCAATGGACAACATTTATCGGGCGTGGAAATCGCACGTGTTGACCAGGTTCACGATTACCAGGGTCAATTCAACCCGGTATTGTTTGAAGGGACCGAGACATTTTTAGCCGCTGGTTTGGTCATTTTTGCCATCGGTCAGGAAGTAAATAAAAGTGGCCTGGAAAATTTAATTAAGGACGGGGAACCGGGTGTGATAATGGGTGGGGACATGGCAGGTAAACCGCGTTTTGCCGCAACCGCAATTGGTAGCGGTTATCAATCAGCGATGTCGGTCATTGCATACTTAACGGGTATACCGCCCGTCTATGAAAATCGCCAGAAAACAGAGGTGACGTATAAAGATTTGCACACTCAATATTATCCTCTTTTGCCACGACAGGACGAATTAGTCGCCGAGGATCGTTTAAGCGATTTCAGCGAAATCGTAAAAGGACTGAGTCAGGGCGAGACCCTTTGTGAGGCGAGTCGTTGTTTGAGTTGTGGTGTGTGCTTCGACTGCGATAATTGCTGGCACTTCTGTCCGGATGCGGCGGTGATAAAAAAAGCTAATGGTTATGAAATTGATTATAACTATTGTAAAGGATGTGGAATATGTGCCATGGAGTGCCCCAGTGGGCATATTGATATGCGAAGCGAGACAGCCTCCTAGACATTGAAATTATTAATCAGAGGTTCCCTAACTTGACGGAGCACTAAAAAAATCTAAAGGAGCTGGTTATGAAAAAAATTACTGTCGTTGGTCCAGGCCGGGTGGGTGAATCCACCGCACAAATTATTGCCAAGTTAGAATTATGTCGCGAGCTTGTTTTATTAGGTCGCCATGAGGGGAAGGCCAAGGGTATCGCGTTGGATATCCAGGAAACGGCGCCTGCATTTGGGTTCGATACGCGTGTCTACGGTGGTGCAGACCCCGCTGCAATGACGGATTCAGATCTGGTCATCTTCACTGCGGGTTTGCCGCGTAAACCGGGTATGTCGCGCAATGATCTGATTGATTCGAATGTCACTGTTTTGAATTCGGTTGTCGATGATGTGACACGTTATGCGCCCGATGCCATGTTATTGATAGTGACGAATCCGGTGGATATTTTGACTTATCATGCCTGGCGCGGCACCGGTTTTCCACGGCAACGGGTGTTCGGTTTATCCGGTGTATTGGACGCTGCCCGTATGGCCAGCTTCATTGCGTTGGAAACCGGGTATTCCGTTAAAGACATCACCACGATGGTAATTGGTGGTCATGGTGATGCGATGGTGCCGCTGGCCCGTTATGCCTGCATCAATGGTATTCCCATCGATCAGTTTCTTGACGCGGCGACCATAGAACGCCTGATTGAACACACCCGTAAAGGCGGTGCGGAGATCCTGGCGTTAAAAGAAACCAGTAGCGCATATGATTCACCAGCCGCTTCCGTTGCGATTATGGTCGACGCTGTGGTCCGTAACCGCCGGCGTATACTACCGTGTGTCGCGATTCTTGATGGTGAATATGGTGAAAAAGATATTGCGATGGGCGTCCCAGTGGTATTGAACGGTCAGGGTGTTGAACGAGTAATCGAGTTACCGTTAACAGAAAGCGAAATCGCTGCTTTATTCCGTTCAGCAGAGCAAGTGCGTTCCCATATTAAGTGAAAATAGCAAGTGAGAATAGCAAGTGAGAACAGCAAAGGAGTGAATGAGTTATGGGTAGCAAATTGAATATCACTGATCCAGAAACCGGGAAGACGTTGGAACTTCCGGTTCGTCATGGGACCGAGGGTCCGCCAGTTATTGATATTAGTCGTTTATACCGGGATCTCGGTTATTTCACACACGATCCCGGATTCCTGTCAACCGCCAGTTGCAGTAGCCATATTACCTTTATCGATGGAGAAAAAGGCATCTTGCTTTATCGCGGTTATCCAATTGAACAACTCGCGGAGCGCAGTCATTTTCTAGAGGTTGCCTATTTATTATTGTACGGCGAACTTCCCTCTGTAAGTCAACTCGCGACATTTAATTCGCATATCGCGCATCACTCTATGATTAATGAAAGTCTAAGGAGTTTTTTCAACGGTTTTTACCACGACGCCCATCCCATGGCGACGATGGTTGGTGTCGTGGGTTCCCTGTCGGCTTTTTATCATGATTCGACCGACATCCATAATCCAGAACATCGGGAAGTTGCTGCGTTACGCATGATCGCCAAGATGCCTACCATCGCGGCTGCAAGCTATAAGCATTCTATTGGCGAACCGATAAATTACCCAAAAAATAATCTGAGTTATGCCGGTAATTTTCTTCATATGATGTTTTCGCGCCCCTCGGAAGATTACGAAATTGACCCAGTAGTTGAGGAGGCTCTGGATTTGATTTTTTTGTTGCACACAGATCATGAGCAGAATGCGAGTACGTCGACGGTGCGTC
>CAZWBV010000187.1:0-5840 GCA_964632225.1 uncultured Gammaproteobacteria bacterium
AATCGTCTTGGGGATTTGGTTCCATAGCCACCAGTGAATTCCAGTGCGATCAGATGTTGGTTGCCGAGTGGAATATATTCTTGCCAATTGAGTGTATAAATTTTGCCGGTAAAATTACCACCAAAGAGATCACTGTTCTCAACAACAAATTTTACGCGCCTTCCGTCATTTCTGCTGATGGATATAGGAAAACGTTTTGTTGAATTAAATGTTAACGCGATACCCGCGAGCGAATCAGTAAAGCTGGATGCTGGAAACACGCCAGTCGCAATGCGTTTATCGGAATCCTTTTCTATAACGGCGGCACTGTGCAGCCCCCATTGTTTGTCAATGGTATTCAGGGGAAATACAAATTCTGCTGTTAAAGTATTAGCAGAACGAATTCGTAACAAATTTCCATTGTTGTCGCGAAATACATCAGACAGTCTGGCGATTCTAACCTTCAAAGTGGGGTCCCAACGATCATAAACATAATTAAAGTCGCCAATAATAAAATTGTTTTTGATATCATAACCAGCCAGTAGAAAATAGAGGTGTCTTCTAATTGCATCTGATCCCCCAGTGAATAAACCAATCTCTGTCCTGTCGTCGTCCATCGACAAATGAGGCACCCACCAGGTCGGTTTAACGCTGTCCAAAGATGAGTAGGGGGTGATGTTGGGTGGCAATTCAGCAATCGACGTTTTTGCTGTGAGTTGAATCGGTGATGTGTTTTTAATTCTTAGTGGTGGAGATAATTTTATTTGTGTTGTTATTGGCGGTTTTTCGTTTAGATCAAGTTTGAATATGTTGTAACCTGTTGCACTCAAGCCCGCGTAATAGAGTGTTGTTCCGCTGGCGTCGAGTGTAGGATGCTGTGCGCCGCCAACAAGGTTTGTTAATCTTGTTATACGTTTGCTTTTTAGATCAAGTTTATGAATATTGTAGACTTCACCATAATCTGCGGTAAAAATGATCGTGTTGCCTGTTGCGTCAAATTGTGGGTGGGTTTCGATATTCGATGAGTCTACTAATTTATTCCAGGTTTTATCCGGGAGAGAGAATTGTTCAAGATTCCAGTTGCCAGTTGATGTCGAAGTAGAAAGCGAAATTGCGGTACTGTCAATTGAGTTATCAACGACGCCAGGTCGCCATACCGAAGCCACGATTGATCCACCATCAGGTGACCAATCAATTGAGGAGACAACTTCTTTATTCGCACCCTGCCAAAGCGTTTCTATTTTTTTACCCGTATTGGTAAGTAATACCAGGCTGCTATTGCCAAGGTTGTTTTGAACTGCAATGATTTGTTTTCCATCCGGGCTCCACGTAGCGAAACGGTATCTGCTTCCATTAGTGAGTCGGGTTTTTTTATACGTTTTTAGATCAATTTGATAAAGGTCGGAAAATATATTTACATTTCTGATCGCATTCAGTTGTGCCACTAAGATACCAGCTTTGGAGTGGATGTCGAAACGCCCTGTATGTATGTGATTCGCGATGACAATCGGTTTAGGTTTGTTAATATTATTCTTTTCGTTTTTTAATAGCATGATTTTTGGTTCGCTACTATTGTCATTTTGATAATAGTAGATATCGCCATTCGTGGTTGCGCGTGGCTGTGTCGTTTGATAATTCGAGAAGGTTAATTGTTTGCCGGCCCGGATACCTTCGGTTCTTATTTTGTTAAGTTGGTTTCCAAATTCTTCTTGTAAATAAGTTTCAAATTCTTTCCAAAGTTTATCCAGGTTTTTTCCTAACACTCGGTTAGTCGTCGTGTTAATCATGTAGGGAATAAAATGTTGACTCTGCTGGGCTACTAATTCCCTGATTTTATACTCGCCATAGCGATCGCGAATAAACTGAAAGAAATAAACACCATAAAGGTAACGAGTAGTACCGGAAGGCCAACTGGTGATAGGTTGATTTACTTGCCTGATCGGTTTTAATCTGTTATCAAGTTCTGTCCTCATGAGTGACTTGTATAAACTACTTTGGCCTCTGCCGACGCCGGTTACGTTGTCGGTTTCCATGTAGGTCGCAATACCTTCAATCATCCAGAGTGGTTGCAGTACGTTTGGAAATAACCATGGAAAGAACCGGCCAATCACGTTTCTTATATTTTGAATTGAATTTGATGTCTTATCCAAATGAATAATATGCGTATATTCATGAATAATTAAAATTTCCAGCCAGTTGTTATAGTCCTCCACTGTGTTTAAATTATCAGGAGGTGTAACATATAATATTATTTTGTTATTCGGGAAGGGTGTCGCCGAGCCATTGCTAAAATCTGTTCTGTCCGTCAATACAATATCTGTCGGTGTTAATGGTATCCAGATAAAGTAAGTGCTAATACGCTTGTGTACACGCTCAGCGATCAAGGCCGTTTGTTTTGCGAGTGCCTCTTCATTGTCATGAAAATGAATATTAAAATGTTCAGTATGCAAGGTTTTCCAGGTTAAAGAGGGATCGAAACTAAAGGCCGCATTTGCTGCCGACGAGACGAATGTAAATATTAAGAAAAAATAGCGCGCACTGTTGTGAAAAAAATGATCGCCAGTAATACTAGTATTGCTAAATTTTTTATTAAACATGTTTCAGAGAAAGCCTGCATCTGTCGAAGGGCCTTGGTTAATTATTTGTTCAAGGCCCGTGTTAAATTTTTTCAATATTAAATTTGTTTTACATAAATTTTGGAATTTCTTTGGTAGTTATACATTGCTTTTTGTTTTATCGGAATGGAATTTATGTCGGCTTTGTGAAAGCCTTTTTCACGAAACCAATGTACTGCTTGTGTAGTGAGCACAATAAGTTTTTTTATCCCCATTTCTTTAGCCTGACGTTCTGTATGCCCGAGTAATATATTGCCGCGACCTGAATTTCGATAGTCTGGGTGAACCGCAAGACACGCGAGTTCTGCTGTAGACTCCTTAATAAATGGGTAAAGAGCTGAACATGCGATCACTGCGCCATCTCGTTCCACTACGCTAAAATGATTAATTTCAAGTTCCAGACGGTCTCTGGATCGACGTACAAGCGCTCCATTTTCTTCAATAGGTGTGATCAATTCGAGAATGCCGCCCACATCATTAATATTGGCCTGGCGTAACCCTTCATACGTGTCGACTGATATCAAGGTGCCAATGCCGTCACGTGTAAAAAGTTCCTGAATTAAAGCGCCATCTATATGTCGATCTATGATATGAACGCGCTTTATGTTGTTGCGGCAGGCGTGAACCGCTTTTTCAAGATAAGCGAATTTATTTGAGTCCTTCGTTGGTTGTGCTTTCCCGTGTTTTTTGTTTACCCCCTTATTTACCCTTTTAGTCGATTCTTTGTTTAACGCTTTGTTAAGCAGCGCTTCGGCTTCGGATAACAACAGTTCGGGGATAATACTGTTTTTTGAATTCCGTATTCCCTTGTCCTCAATCAGATAAATTAACTTGTCTGCTCCTAGCGCAATTGCAACAGCCGACGCTGTATCCTCCGCGTTAATGTTAAAAATTTCACCCGTCGATGAATAACCAATCGGCGATAGTAGGACTATTTCGCCATTATTAAGGTGTGAATCGATACCGTTTACATCGACTCGGCGCACCTGGCCTGTGTGACCATAATCAATACCATCAATGATGCCGACAGGCTTCGCGGTAATATGATTTCCAGATGTCACGCGTATTTTGGCACCGGCCATGGGTGAGTTCGACAAACCCATGGAGAGTAATGCTTCAGTTTCGACGCGCACGTTGCCGACAGCGTGTTTTACACAATCGAGTGTCGCCATGTTAGTGATGCGCAAATTATTGCAAAAGCAAGATAGTATCTGGTGTTTTTTTAGCAGGCGTTCAATTTGCGGGCGAGCACCATGAACTAAAACCAATCGAATTCCCAGACTGTTGAGTAGCGCAATGTCATGAATGAAATGCGGGAATGTCGTGGTGTCTGCGACGGCTTCTCCCCCAAATGAGATAATCAATGTCCGCCCGCGTAATGCATTTATATAGGGAGCAGAATCCCTAAACCCTGCTACGAATGATTGAGTATCCGTCAAAATATTACCCTGTTTTTTATGTCGCTAAAATGTGGAAACGGTTGATTCTACAGTATTATTTAGGCTTATCGTATCAATTCTTAGTTTTTTGCTTAGGACTTGCCTGTAAATCTGAAACAGACGGGAAATACAAGGCGTTATCGTATCACCGGCCGAATTCCCGGAAATTTTCCCGCCCTGCTGAACTGATCATAAGTTAATCTGATATAGTAACGCACTGTTATTATTTTATCGACGGTGTGTGTGTTCTCTTATTCGCTGAACTTTCTAAACTGGAAAACTAAGCTAGAAAAAATTCTTTGGGATAGCCCTGGAGTGAGATAGCCTAGGGTCAATATCTGCGCGAAAATATACGCGAAACTTATGCATAAAAATGCATAAAAAATTAATTGTGGGGAATTATCGGTGCTGACTTTACATGAAGCCCAGAATAAAATATTTTCGAAAGTAAATCAGGCCACACAAATCGAATACGTTCCCTTGGCTGCGGTATGCAATCGATTTGTAGCGGAAGATGTGAGTGCATTGGTGGGAAATCCTGCTTTTGATAATTCAGCGATGGATGGATACGCTCTTTGTTATGCTGATTTAGCGGTTAACAATGCTATTTTACCGTTAATAGGTGAGGCAAGTTGTGGTGCGGCACCGGATGATCTGACGCCGGGGACAACGATGCGAATTTTTACCGGTGCACCGTTACCCACAGGGGCAGACACAGTAGAAATACAAGAAAATATAACGATTGATCAAAACAACATTCATTTCCCGGCATCGATTTCGATAAACCAGAATATTCGCCGCAAAGGTGAAGATTTTGATGTAGGTCAATTGCTTTATAAAAAAGGGCGGCAAATATTGCCGATGGATGCCGGACTTATTTCATCGGCAGGCATTGCTCAATTGCCAGTATTTAAAAAGCCCCGTGTTTTGGTGATAGCGACCGGTAATGAGCTTATTCAGCCAGGTAATAGTTTGAAAGCAGGTCAAATTTATGAGTCAAATAAGCGAGTAACGCTTTTACAATTAGAAGCGCTGGGTGTAGAGGCCGTTGACGGTGGCACCGTTGGGGATAATCCGCAAGCGTTACGTGAAAAATTAGCCGCATCAACAGAATTCGATTTTGTCGTGACCAGTGGTGGCGCATCGGTCGGCGATCATGATTTGGTTAAACAGGTGTTCGCTGAGTTGGGTACAATTGATTTGTGGCGAGTGAAAATCAAACCGGGCAAACCCGTCGCATTCGGATTTATTGGTGATAAAACACATTTTTTTGCGTTACCAGGAAATCCGGTTTCCAGTTTAGTCACATTCAAGTTGTTTGTGGAACCGGCCTTGTACCATTGGCACCATAGTCACCATGCACAACTTGAATTGCATGCCGTTGCCAGCAATAATTTTAATCGACAGGCAGGCCGCATGGAGTTTTTGCGTGCGCATCTGTTTGCTGAACAGGGTGTGCTTAAAGCTGAAATTTTGCAGGGACAAGGATCGCATATGCTGGGCACCATTCGATATACTAATGGGCTGATTCGAGTCGCAGAGGACAGTTGCGGATTTAAGGCGGGGGAGTGTGTTTCAGCGATACCGTTACATTTGGCGATTTAGTGTCGTATCACGTAACAAATGATCCCTCATTTTCGCTGTATTTGGCGTTTGCAGTAGGTTCAACTGATGAATTTAGGATTAAAAAATAACCTAGTAGGCCATAAATTGGTTAGCAAGTTATTCAAAGATAAAAGTATTCCCTGGTGGGGGACCGTGTTCGGTGGCACCGTCGGGTATTTATTGGGTGGACCCTTGGGCGGTT
>CAZWBV010000188.1:0-5792 GCA_964632225.1 uncultured Gammaproteobacteria bacterium
CGGTGGTGTGTTTATATTATTTTACGGGTGGCAAGTGATCGAGCGCAGCAGCCACAGCCTGGCAAGCGGTCATCAGGTCAGCGACGAGGCGCTTGTCCACATTTAGGTCACCTTCATACTCGCCAAGATTGCGAACATCGTGACATTTAGCCAACACACGCCAGACTTCAGGTCCTAATTCCAGTGTATGCGGCAGCACCTGAAATACGATATAGCGGTTTACCGATCGGTAACCATGCCAGCGCAAAGCTGCAAGGCACAATGCATGCGCTGCATTGTAAGCAAGATCAAAACGACCCTCCAAGGAAAGGTTCTGTATAGGTCGCATCTTTTAAACGTGCCAGACCAGAACGCTTAAGGCCAGTAAATTCCCGTTCATCCGGTGGCTCTGCGGCAAGTGATTTACCCGGGCCGCTGAGATTAATCAGTGGCGAAGTCACTTTCCTGTCCTATCACCCATAGTTTGGGTTGTGCCAGTAGTCGTTTGACAAATGCATTGTCTTTTTTAATTCGATTTTTAAATTCCTCCTGAGAATACACTGTGGGATTCACTGGCCTGCCTAGCTGCGTTGTGATCTCTTCGAGCGCCGTAAAAATATCTGCGTAAGTCAGTGTATCGCTAACAACCATCAGGTCAATATCACTCATCGCGGTATCCCGACGTTTCGCCACTGAACCATAGACGAAGGCAAACACAATGCTTTTCTCTATCGGCGCCAACGCCTGATGTAGTGGTTCAACCAAGCCTACGGTCTTACGCACTATACCGCAAAGTTCAGCAAAAATTGACGATTGAGGATTAGCCTGATAATGCTTTTGGTTGCCGATGCGGGTCACCGTCACCAGGCCGCTTTGAGAAAGCCGAGCCAGTTCGCGTTGAACTGCACCGGAACCACTGCCGGATAACCGAATCAACTGGGTCGCATAGAAACTTTGTTCCGGTTGACCAAAGATATGGACAAACAACCGCTGCTGGGTGGTAGAAAGCAGTACATCTGCCATACCTGTGTGCGAATTGTGCAAGTGAGTTTTAGCTTTCCTACCCATATTGGGTATATTAGTACCCAATATGGGTATTTTCAACCCCTGCAACGTTAAATTTTGCTATGGTTAGCCAGCTTGATTGAGGTTCATGAGCTTTTGCCCTCTCAACCAACGGCATTATTATAGAGCATTTTGTATGCTTCTATCATGGCATCAATTGTAAAACGATTATTTACAGTATTTAGAGCACAGGTGGTCAGTTGTTTTTGTAACATCTGATCTTGCGTTAGTTTCAATATTGCTGCTGCGATCTCCGTGCTGGAATCGACAACCACAATGATGCCGTCGTGCTCGTGAGTGACAATCTCTGCCGGCCACCACTTTTAGTGACAATGACGGGTACGCCGCACGCCATAGCTTCGATGGTGGATATTGAAAAACCTTCTGAGGTGGAGCTTAGAAGGAACAAATCGAGACTATTTAATATTTCTGTCACGTTGTATCGGAAGCCTAGAAAAAATATATTATCGTCTAGTTTTAACTCGCTTCTTAAATTAATTAGTTCTTCATATAGTGTGTTTTTATTTTCGCCGACAATTATAAATTTGATATTGGACTCTTGTTTGACAACGATCGCGGCTGCCCTGATTAGGTTATCGTAGGCTTTTGGTTTTCTGATATTGCCTACCGAGCCAATGATAATGTCAGTTTTGGCAAGCGCGAGTTCTTTTCTCAGATGTTCGTTTTTGTTCGGTTGAAACTTCCTCGTATCAATTCCGTTGTAGATGACTTTGAGCTTGTTGGGATTTAGTGGCACATTCTTTAATATCTGAGTTTTCAGGTTCTCAGAAACAACGACGATGTATTTTGCAACAATATTGATAATACGAAATTTGGTTTGCAATAATCGTTCGCCACCGAAATCAACCGCGCCGTGAAAAGTCGCAATTACAGGTGTACGTGATAACCACCCCGCCAGGCAACAGTACACATTTGAACCAAATAAGTACGCAATACTGATTATATTTCAAACATAGACGTTCAGTACATTTTTATATGTTATTTCAAATGCAACTTGTTGATCGCGGTGCCACCACGAAAGGCAATCTTGCCTGCCAATGCTGGCGACAAAAACAAGTCACACTATGCCCTGGTGATAATCAGGTCTTGCTCTACCTGCCTCCGAGCTTTTATTATTTAAATACAAGAAGTTAAATAGTTAATTTGCTAGTTTGGGCCACACATACTTGTATTAATGATATTCCTTAGTCTTTACAGACCGTCCGATCTGGGCTACAATGTAGCTCATATAACCAATTGGAGATAGTACCATGGCTGCAAATGCTGTTGTCCGAGCTCGCATTGATGAGGACATTAAAGAAGAGGCTACGGTTGTGCTGGAAAGCATGGGGCTGACTGTTTCGGATGCGTTTCGCATGATGTTAACCCGTATCGCCAGGGAAAAAGCGCTGCCTTTCGAGCCGCTGGTTCCCAATGCTGAAACCATCGAGGCAATGAAAGAGGCTCGTAGTGGAAAACTGGACTCTTTCGATAGTGTCGATGCCCTTATGACAGATTTAAATGCGAAGGATTGAACGAACCGGAAAGTTTAAACGCGACTACAAACGTGAACTGAGAGGTTCTCACCGGGAAACGTTGGGAACTGCGTTTGTAGAAGTGCTGACAGCGCTAGTCATTGACCAGCCACTTGCGGCAAAACATTGGGATCATCCGTTAACCGGCGACTGGAAAGATCACCGAGATTGTCATATCAAACCCGACCTGTTGCTTATCTACCGCAAACCAGATGACGAAGTGTTACAGCTTGTGCGCCTTGGTTCGCATAGTGAGTTAGGCCTGTGAATTCAGTCTGCTAATTAAGTAGTGTCCCCAGATTTGATAGACCCAGCCATGGCCACGTATGGCAAAAGTTGGCATGTAGTGCGATTTGTCTAATTAACTTAGGAGTTCGATAACAACTGTTTCTGCACCTAACTATTCCACAAAGTGTCTAAATCTAAAACAATACTTGACGAGCGTGAGGGAGATAAATTTCCGGATTGATGGTTATCACTTAGCTGGTAGTCGCCGTTTTCCGGTTGCTGGAAAATTTGCACTATGTGATCACTCACATTAATTAACCACACTTCGGGAATGTTGTGCTGTGAATATAAAGGGGTTTTAACTTTAGTATCATAGGTGATGGAACTGTCGGCAATTTCAACCACTAACAGAGTATCAATTGGGCTTGGATGGTGGGTCGCATAATCTTTATTTGTGACCAAGGCCAAATCGGGCTCGGGTTCGTTATAGTTATCTAAACGCAGCGGGTTTTGAATTCGCACCAGTGTGTTTTCAGGCGCTTGTTTAGTAAAGACGCGATTTAATTTATCTAGTAAGTAAGCATGTTGACTGCCAATAGGCGTCATGTCGATAATTTCTCCCTCGATGAGTTCCACTCGGTCATTTTCTGTGAAGATGCCTACTTCGCCCATTTTGTAATAGTCCTCTGCCGTTATTCTGTGGCGACGACGATACTCAACTGGGTTCGAACGTACTCGGGACATAGTAAAATTTCCTGATTACACATAATGAACAACTAAAATTATAACGCAATTTAGGATATTATCTCTATGCTTGCCTTTATAACAAATAATAACCATTAATAACAATATGTTATATTTATTTGAGGTAAATATTCGGCCCAATCTGCGCTTTCAGATCCTCAGAAACAACGATGATGTATTTGGCAACGGTAATGACGCGAAATTATCATCCTCGATCAGTTAATACTCTATTTTAAGCAAAAATATGGCCATAGTCAGGCGGTTTCAACAAAAAACGCACTACCTGCGTCGTTGACGTAATGCGAATGTAACCGGTAAGCAAGAAACATATGCCCGCTCAACCAAAAGCATTACTATAGATCGTCTTGTATGCTTCTATCATGATATTCATTGTGAAGCGATTATTTACAGTGACCAGGGCGCTGGTGGTTAGTTGTGTTTGTAATGGTTGATCTTGTGCAAGTTTTAATATTGCTTCTGCGATCTCGGTGCTGGAATCAATATTTACAAGAATGCCATCGTGATTGTGAGTGACAATTTCTTCTGGGCCACCGCTTTTAGTGACAATAACGGGTACACCACACGCCATGGCTTCGATGGTGGAGATGGAAAAACCTTCGGATGTGGAGCTTAATAGGAACAGGTCGAGGCAGTTTAATATTTCTGTCACGTTGTGTCGGAAGCCAAGAAAAAATACATTGCTGTCTAATTTCAGATCACTTCTTAGTTTGATTAGTTCATCATATAGCGTGTTTTTGTTTTCACCAACAATAACAAATTTAATATTGGGCATTTGCGTGACGACAATGGCGGCTGCCCGGATGAGGTTATCGTAGGCTTTTGGTTGCCTGATATTGCCGATTGAACCTACAATAATATCATTGCTATTAAAAGAGAGTTCTTTTCTCAAGCTGTCGTTTTTATTCGGTTGGTATACTTTGGTATCAATGCCGTTGTAGATAACTTTGACTTTGTAAGGGTTCAGATTCACCTTTTCAAGCAATTGGCTTTTCAGATTTTCTGAAACTGCTACGATATATCTGGCGAACAAATTTATAATACGAAATTTAACATGTAATAACCTTTCGCCGTCAAAATCAACTGCACCATGGAACGTTACCATTACTGGTGTTCTGGATAACCAACCCGCTAAACAGCAATACACATTTGAGCCAAATAAATGAGACTGGATTAAGTTGATGCGTTCTTTGCGGATGATTTTAATCAGGTTATATAGATAGTGGAGATTAAACGAACCTTTTGCATTTATAATATAGGGATTGAATCCTTGGCGGCATAATTCATCATAGACCCACCCTCGCCCTCTGATTACAACGGTTGCTTTGTATTGCGATTTGTCTAATTGGCGTATGAGTTCGATAAAGACGGTTTCTGCACCACCGGGACCGGTTGTGTCTATGGCGTGTAGGATGTGGATTATGGGTTTTGGGGGCATTAGTTATTGGTTGTTGAAGTTATTGGTGTTTAGTGCTTAAGTCAGATAAAAGATATTCTATTGCATGATGACATAAAGTTTATCGTTTAGGTTGGTGGCATGATGGATGATAGCATTAAAGATTTCAATTGTGTTCATAATACGATTCAGTCGTGACATAATTGATTTGATTAAGTGAGATTTTTCTCTTGCCTTTTGCGGGGCTTAAGCCCCGCATCCTTGTCATTTTTAACTGCCTGATTAAGTAATGTTCAGATCTATGAAATCAAAGGTCGTTGTCTGATTACGTGCGGGCCACATACGCGCTAATATGTGCGCATGGCGACGGATTATAAGTCATGGAGTAATGTACAAACAGGATTCGTCCATGAGCGTAATTAAATCCACAACTTGTTATACTCCTCCTCATAGCGAATCATGACAGCAGTTATCACTTACTCTTTTCCCATCCCGAATTGGTTGAAGATTTATTACGAAACTTCGTGCGGAAGACTGGGTTGACCAGTTGGACTTTACTAGTCTGAAACGAGTTAATGCTAAATTTCATGCTGAGGGCCTGGAAAACGTGAAAGCGATATCATTTATACCGCATTCAATATAAAAATGATGGCAGGGAGATTTATCTTTACTTGTTATTTGAATTCCAATCTACGCCGGATAAATGGATGGCGTTGCGCGCACTGGTTTATGTCGGTTTACTTTATCAACAGCTGATCAGGGAAAAACAACCCACCGATGAACGTCTTCTACCGCCGGTGTTCCCTTTAGTGTTGTATAATGGCGAT
>CAZWBV010000189.1:0-5774 GCA_964632225.1 uncultured Gammaproteobacteria bacterium
CGATGATAACACAAGACAGTGCATCACCGCGAACATCAACCCCTTCCCAAAAACTGCTGGTACCAATCAAGATAGCGTTACCCGATTCTCGAAACCGGTCTAGTAAATTCGATCTTGGCATACTGCCTTGCACCAGAATTTCATAATCCACTCTATCTTGCAAATAGTGATGGGCATCATTCAATGCCTGATAACTTGTAAACAGTAAAAAAGCGCGGCCCTGACTGGCTTTAATAACCGGTAACAGCATTTCGGTTATTGTTGATGTGTACATTCTGCTATTTGGTTCTGGCACATCTTCAGGAAGATACAATAAAACCTGTTGCTGAAAGTTAAAGGGACTATCCAGTTTTAATGTCTTAGCCGTATTTAAACCCAGGTTTAGACCTAATTCGGAATTGAAATAATCAAACTTGTCTGCAACCGACAAGGTCGCCGAGGTAAAAACCCAAGCAAGTTTATTTGAATCCATGTACGAGCTGAATATTTCTGACATATGCATTGGCGTCAAACTAAAACTGAATCCACGTTTGAACACTTCATACCAGTGTATGTAATTTTCCAATTCATTGGTAATATGCAAACACAATTGTTCCTGCAGGCTGATCGCACGTTTCCAACAGCCTTCAAGACCTTTACTTCTGGGCGCAGCGATTTCCAGGCAAACCTTTAATTCATTTAACGCCTTATTTAATCTGGACAAGGCATTATCTATATCCGCACGCGCGATTAGTTCTTCCCACCCGGCTTTTTTAGGAATCTTTTCCAGTTTGGTTTTTAATCCAGAGACATGTACTTTAAGTTCTTCAGCACACTCAGCTAATTCCAGATGGTCTGATGCATGCTCCTCCTGTTCAGTTAAGGTGTCATTCGCAAGACCATTAAGTTGATTGCTGGTTATATTTTTACTGAAAAACCGCGATGCAACACCCGGTATCTGATGCGCCTCATCAAATATCACACCGCTGACACCCGGCAGTAATTCACCATAACCCGTATCCTTTAATGCCATGTCTGCAAAAAATAAGTGGTGGTTTATCACTAAAATATCCGCTTTTTGTGCTTCACGACGTCGATTCATTAAAAAACAGTCATTATAGGATACACAATCCGGCCCCAAACAATTATCAACAGATGAAGTGACATAGGGCCACACTGGGGAATCTTCCTTAACAGCAGACAGTTCCGCAACATCACCACTTTTGGTGCGACCTATCCACGATTGAATCGACCCCATGTCCTTATCAAATTGTCGACTGAATTTGAGTTGAAACGGTGCCACATTCTGCAGACGGTATAAACAGATATAATTAGCACGTCCTTTTAACATGGCCGCAGTTAATGGTATGCCCATTATTTTTCTAATCAAAGGCAAGTCACGTTTAAAAATCTGGTCTTGTAAGTTTTTTGTGCCTGTAGAGATAATAACTTTCTTCCCAGACAACATAGCAGGCACTAGATACGCAAATGTTTTACCGGTGCCTGTACCCGCTTCGATCACTGAGACGGTACCGTTACTCAAGGTATCCGAGACGGCGTTCGCCATATCGATTTGCTGACGCCGAGGCGCAAAGTTTGCGATATATTGCGCCAGCAAACCATTTTCACCCAAAATTTCATTAATGGCGTTCATGATTGATTATCAATTGTTTGGATAAAAAAGCTGAAATAAATAGGAAGTTTAATAAAGTAACAATAGGAATAAAATGAAATATTCGCCTTTTATTTGTTTGTTTGATTATCCCACACATCATCCTTAATCTCGCCTTCAAAACAGGTCCAAACTAATTTCCCTATTTTTTTAAACTTCGCTACTGTCATCGCACCACGCTTTTTTCGATTACTGTGTACATTATGTTCGAGATCTTCTAATAACTCGCTTCTTTGAGCTTCATAAATTTCAATCGCTTCGTATTCTTCGTTCATCATCACCAACATAACGCTGTCCCATTCCTGGTCAATCTTAAGTTGACCAATTCTCTGCCCTGATTTTTTTTCCTCCAGTATCGCCCTTCCCTTGATTTGAACTAATTTACCGTTCCGCTCACCCTTACCGATCGCATCGTAGCCACCGGACTGCGTTTGCTCCACTATTTCAAGCCCCATTAAACGAGCAGCGTCAAATTTTGCAATCTCACTGCTAATACCCAAGGGTTTGCCCGTTGTTTTCCGATATTCAGTCGCAAGCCTGCGCGCTTCAACCATTAGTTTATCTACACTGTATAACGCCATAGAATAGTTTTCTTATTTAATGATCAACGTGTGGTCGTTTAACGGATCTCATACGCCTTGCTATTGCAACTAATTCTGATTCGATACGCCGAGTACCCCGTCAAGGTGATAATGTCGGGGTACTAGCAGGATGCTGAATTTAGAGGTATTTTATACATAATAGGCTTGCAGATGGAAGTTTATTCGATTCCCAGCCCTCATTTCTTACCGGGATGGCAAATTCTCACTCGACGGGCGCATGCAGCGCTAAAAAAAGTGTTTTCTTTACGATTTACACCGTTTGATTGTCCAATTATTTTAGGGTTGCATATAAATTTATTGTTCCAAGTCTCAACTTTTTCGTTATCGCGCCGATACATAAAGTTAATAGCAACAGGCTAACATCTGCAGTAGGAATTAATTTTTAACCAAGGGAATATATCGAAACTTACGGTGTCCTATTTATAGGCGTGGCCAATTGTGATGTTCAAAGACTGCTTCTATATCAATCATTAAGTAACTTTATAGATCGTATTTTACAGAATCTTTTTTATAACAAGTATTTACGCCACTATTTACACCACTATTTGCGCCACTATTTGCGTCACATAGTTTCACCCTGTTCTGTGGAAAACTTTAACACATCGTTTAATGCCGTAGCGCAGACTTGTAATTTAAGGAGATAAATCAGATGAAATCGTTGCTAACGATATTATGTTTTAGTCTTATATTTCCTTCACAAAGTCAAGCGTATCAATTTGGTGCCTACGGTACGTCTGCACAATCCTGCTATGCAAAAGCAATGGTCGGTATGGATTCAGTTATCAATGCACGTGCAGGCGTTCCGCCAGAACATACCCTGCGATTATCCCTGAAATCAGGAACACCATCAGAAGAAAACAGTACTTATTTCACAAATACACTTATCATCATGCTCGATGCGTATTTATGGGAGGATACACCGCACAACTATGCGATTAATGTATTTTTCAATTGCGCTGCAGGTACAAACCCAACATTAAAACAAGCGAATTTTCAATAACTCGACCCATTCAAAGGTGACGCCACTATTTTCTCGCCGGGAAAAATTTTGCACATCGGTTTAATTCCCCGCACACCGTATGGTATGCAGCATCGAATGTGAAACAAGCTGTGAAATATAAATATAGACCTGAATTATCTGACATTAGTTTACAGATATAACTATAATATGATGATTGTATTTTTAGTACTTGATTTCAACAAGATTTCAACAACCTTACCCTTGGCGGATTTAAATGAAAATGATGCGTGGATCTCACTCTGTAACCATTGTTATGCTGCTCACAGCACTGTTTTTAATAGCAAGTAGTACTTCTGTCCTGGCCGCCGACAGGTCTCAAGCAATGGCCCAGTTTGCACCTTCTAGCATGGAGGCTGGCAAAGAATACAACGTGATGCTGCAGTTCAAGAATACCGGTAACACGACATGGACAAGTTCGAACTACATGCTGGGCTCAAAAAATCCATCAAATAATCAATTTTGGGGTAAGAAACAAGTTAGAATATTATCCGATAACCCAGTCCGGCCTGGCGAAACGCTCACGGCAAAATTTATTGTCACAGCACCCAGTAAACCAGGCGACTATAATTTTCAATGGCAAATGTTGCGCGCAGGTGGCAATTGGTTTGGTCAAAAATCACCAAATATTACGATCCCGGTAAAAGGCAAAGGGAACAAAAACAATGCTGATTTCGTCTTACAAGAATTACCCGGATTAGTAAAAGTCGGTCCTCC
Organism: uncultured Gammaproteobacteria bacterium; assembly: GCA_964632225.1. Classification (GTDB taxonomy): domain Bacteria; phylum Pseudomonadota; class Gammaproteobacteria; order SG8-11; family SG8-11; genus JAADIM01. Next base: position 3,989 of record CAZWBV010000189.1, read on the forward strand.
TTACACCGTATTAAATGTTGGCCAAAATTTCACTGTTAAGCTTATATATAAAAATACAGGCAGCAGTACCTGGACCTGGGGAAAATATAAAATTGGTTCACAAAAACCAGAAAAAAATCTTACCTGGTTAATTGATCAAGTCACTCTTAACGCCAAAGAAAAAGTGAAACCAGGGGAATTTAAAACGTTTACATTTAATGCCGTTGTACCGACTAAACCAGGTATCTATGATTTTCAATGGCAAATGTTTGAAGAAGGTGTAGGATGGTTTGGCACAAAAACACCCAATGTAAAAATAACCGTCTTAAAATAGCGTTAGTCGTCTTACAGGCAGAATTGATTTACATAAAGTATCATTACAAAAATAGCACATCATGGCATGTGCATAACATTTTGTTGCACAACCGCTCCAATCGTTGCCATTTAACCAATTAAATTTTTATGTTTGTGGCAAAAATAAACTTATTATCTAATTTACAACACCTTTTCCAGCTAAGTCCCTCATTTTTTTGAAATTAATATTGACTTAAGATTAAGCATCTATTGTTAAGCTTAATTAAGGGTGAATGAATTTACGCCTGAACAGAAAGAATCTTTTTAACTTTTAATATCTGACCTACACAAACTGATGCAACTTGTATACACACTTTACGTGTACAGGCAATGCGCGGATGATAAGGATAAACGAGATGATGTTATTAAGCCAACTGTTTAAAATTGTTATTGTTCTTTTCGCAGTAAGCGGCGCGTTAATTTACAAACTAGCAAATATAGCGCTCTCAAAATTATTATTGTCCACACAAAGCGGGACGTCTCATCAAGCCTAATTAATTCTCTTCTACCCTTAACCGCCGTTAATAGACGGTGAGGCGCTGGGTCCACGATTAGTCAGCATTACGCTAAAACTTGGGTGTAAATAACGCCAGTTTAGTCTTTTTGCGTACCACAACCTCCCAAACACAGAGTACATAAGGTCATCCCATCTATCCACTGCATATGTTGTTTTATCAAAACCAAAAAGTGCACTAATTGATAATATTGCGGAGGATCGGTATCCTACGCGTTCAACTCATTTTAGCTTTTTAATCTTTTTCAACGACATCTTTAATCCACATGACACCAATACATGAATGATCAATACTTGGAAATTGATACATGAGAAAACTTTTATTAATTGGCCTGCTAATTGTTGTTGCGCTGTTTTTTCTAGTCATTATAAATACGTTGTTGTTTACATCAAAACAAATATCCAACATTTCACCAACCCGATTAACCCTGGGCTCAACAGGCTCGCTAGAAAAAAGCGCTGCCGCAAGTCAACTACTCAGCGATGCAATTAAATTTCAAACACTATCATCTAATAACACACCAACTGAATTTTTAGCATTTAATCGTTACCTGGCAGAAAAATTTCCTAAATCTCACCAGACAATGACAAAAAAACAAATTGGCCGCCATAGTCTATTGTATATCTGGAAAGGTCGCCAGCAACAACACAAACCTACTTTATTTATATCTCACAGTGATGTTGTGCCGGTTGATTCAATCACAAACAACAATTGGGTATACCCTCCCTTTTCGGGGGAGTTGGCCGATGGTTATGTTTGGGGCAGAGGGTCGATGGACAACAAATTAAGTGTTATAGCACAACTCGTTGCAATAGAACGATTAATTAGCAGCGGGTTTCAACCAAATCAAACATTACTTTTCGCCATCGGCGCGGACGAAGAAACAGGTGGAAACAACGGCGCCAGAAAAATCGCAGAATACCTAAAAAAACACGATT
>CAZWBV010000190.1:0-5745 GCA_964632225.1 uncultured Gammaproteobacteria bacterium
ATTGTGATAACACAGAGAGCGACGCGTTGCTGACGGCCTGTTTGTGATGAAAGACCATACAGTTGTTGATCGCTTCCAGTTCACCTTTTCTTACTGCACATAATTGATCCGTCGCGTGTTTGCCAAGTGTTGCTGCGTGGATAATTGTTTTATACATCTACGATAACCATATTAAACTTGCCATCCGGCCGGTGACGCCATCACGGCGATAAGAATAAAATAGCGCACGCTCCTTGTAGGTACACCATTTTTTCCCATAAATGTGCTCTATCCCTAATCGTTGTAGTTGTAATTCTGCCAACTGGTATATATCAGCTAACCAAAATCCGTCCGATTTATCTTTCGGTCTGCCTATTGACTCGGTTGTTAATTCGATAGACGATCTCAGACTAAACGCATTTTTTGCTTTGCAATCGTTTTTCACAAACGCCTCTCGCAAGTCATCTCTAACTTCAAAAGATTGTGGCCCAATCGCAGGCCCAAGCCAGGCCAATATTTGATCGGCGGGTGTTTCCAGCTTTTTGACCGCGACGCCTATTATACCGTTTAATAAACCTCGCCAACCAGCATGCACTGCCGCAACCACGGAACCTTTTTTATTACACAATAAAATGGGTAAACAATCGGCCGTCATCACAATGCAAACCACACCACTTTGCGACGTAAAACTACCATCCGCTTGATAATGCCCCGTCTGAGACGTCGCTTTTACGACATCGATGCTATGAGTTTGCTTCAACCAGCATGGCTCTGCTGGCAACGCAAGAGACTCGCGTAATAGTTGCCTGTTCCGATTTACGGTATTCTTATCGTCACTCACATGATGTGCCAGGTTCATCTGATTAAAGGGCGTTTCACTGTAACCCCCATTGCGATAAGTACTCCAGGCTTTTACATTCTTCGGCGCGGGCCAATCGGGGTTTATGCCGTTATTCAACGTTATGTGGTTATTCAACATAGTGGGGACCGCTGTTTATCCTCACGCAATAAATTTAGTAGATTCGTTATATCTTCTGGTAACGGCACTGACCATTCCACTTCCTCGCCTGTGTCCGGATGCGATAGCTTTAATCGGGAAGCATGCAACGCCTGGCGTTTGAAATGACGTAATGCGTCGATCAACGCCTGGTTAGCCTTTGTTGGAATTGCCAAGCGAATACCGTATACCTGATCACCCACGACGGGGTACCTGATATGCTGCATATGTACGCGTATTTGATGGGTACGTCCTGTTTCCAGTTTTAGTTTAATATGGGTGTGTTTTCGAAAACGCTCAGCGATACGATAATGTGTCGTCGCATCCTTACCCGTGTTGACATTAACCGCCATTCTTTTTCTGTCTACAGGATGTCGGCCAACTGGCGCGTCAACGCGACCACCCGAAATCATATTGCCATTAATAATCGCATCGTATTCCCGTTCAACGTCATGTTTTTGTAATTGCTTAACCAGTGACGTTTGTGCTGTAACAGTTTTTGCAACGACCAACAAACCCGTTGTGTCTTTGTCCAGACGATGAACGATTCCTGCACGGGGCACTTCATTTATCTTGGGGAAATGGTGCAGTAACGCATTTAGCAACGTGCCATTCGGATTGCCAACCGCTGGATGAACAACAAAGCCTTTCGGTTTGTTAATGACCAGCAAGGTGTCATCCTCATAGACAATATCAAGATCAATCATCTCCGGCGTCGCGATCACTTCCTGTTCAGAAACTACACAGATTTCAACGCGCTCCCCGCCGCGAATTTTCTCCTTCGTTTTGAGTATTTTGCCATTTACCCGCACATTCCCGGCACGAATCCACTGTTGCAAGCGTGAACGCGAATAACGGGGCACCAGTTTAGCAACCACCTGATCGAGCCGTTGACCCGCCATTTCCTCTGGAATATGACACAAAATATGTTCTTCTGTATTCATAATTAACTGATTTAATTAAATATATTACTCACATCTAGCTTCTCGGGCAAAGCAATTGTATAATTGCGCAGCCGTTGGATGGTATTTAAACTTACATGTTACTACTAACTTAATACATTGCAGACTACCTTACTTCTATTATCTACTTACTTCTATTATCTAATAGCAGTTACTCTAAATAGTAAAATAGTAAATAGTACTAAAGTCATGGTACAAAAAAATGCATTCATTGAGTTAAATTAGATGATGAATAACTTATGTATAGAAATTTAAGATCTGCCGTTACCGCACTATTAGTCATTATTACCCTGATTGCCTGCTCTTCAACACCCCATGATGATGATAGTGCAGATGAAACACTTCATTGGACCGCAGAAAAATTCTACCAGGAAGCAAAAAATACGTTAAAAATCGGCGATTATCAAAGCGCCATCGACTATTTGGAAAAACTGGAGGCGCGTTATCCATTCGGGCGTTATGCACAGCAAGCGCAACTGGAAATTGCGTATGCTTATTACAAATATGATGAATCCGAATCTGCAATCTCTGCCGCTGACAGATTTATTAAACTGCATCCACGTCACGCAAATGTTGATTATGCTTACTATTTAAAAGGCCTAGCCAGCTACCCTGCCGAAAACGATTTTTTGGAAGACTTCATGGATAAGGATCAATCTAAACTGGATCCCGGTGCAGCAAGGCGCTCATTTGGCTATTTTTCCACGCTGGCAAAAAAGTTTCCGGACAGTAAGTATGTGGCGGAATCAAAAAAGCGCATGCGATTTTTACGAAATAATCTGGCGAAACACGAGGTCAATGTCGCCAATTTTTATATAAGGCGTGGCGCGTATGTCGCAGCCGCTAACCGGGCAAAATATATTTTGGAAAATTATCAACAAACCCCCTCTATTCCGAAAGCACTCACAATTTTAAAAAATGCCTACGAGAAACTTAACATATCGGACCTGGCAAACGATACCGATCGAATTATCAAGTTTAACCAACAAGCGATTCAAACCAGGAATAAGCCTGATAACGACAGTATTGAAATGGAAGAAGAAAACTGATAGTTAAAATATTAAACTGCATCAGCGTCTACCTCACCAGTTCTTATTCTCACAACACGTTCTACCGAAGTGACAAAAATCTTACCATCACCAATTTTACCGGTGCGAGCCGCCTCTGTTATCGTCTCAACGCATCGGTCCACTTGATCGTCATTTACCACAACATCAATTTTAACTTTTGGTAAAAAATCAACAACGTACTCCGCGCCGCGGTATAATTCGGTATGGCCCTTTTGACGGCCAAACCCTTTTACTTCAATGGCGGTCATGCCACTGATGCCAATCTCTGACAATGCCTCCCTGACATCATCCAGTTTGAATGGTTTTATCACTGCTTCTATCTTTTTCATTGTATTGTTTCCCCTCAATAAATCCGCTTAATAACGATTCTTAACAATGATTCTTAACAACGATTGCTTATTCCCTATTATAGCCTGATGTGATTGGATAACGTCGATCCCGGCCGAATGCACGTTTGGTAATTCGCACACCGGGCGCAGCCTGGCGTCGTTTATATTCATTCCGATCAATTAACCTTGTAATTCTTAATACTATTTTTTCGTCGTGTCCCGCAGCAACGATATCCTCTTTACATAAATCTCTTTCGATATACATCTCCAGAATGCTATCCAAAACCGGGTAAGGCGGCAAACTGTCCTGATCAAGCTGATTCGCGGCTAACTCGGCTGTAGGGGGTCGATCAAGCACTCTTTGAGGTATGACTTGTTGATGTTGCCGATCAATGTTTTTAAAATGCGTGTTACGGTACTCCGCGAGACGGTAGACCATCGTTTTGGGTACATCTTTTAATACAGCAAATCCACCTGCCATATCGCCGTATAACGTCGCATAACCAACAGCCATTTCGCTTTTATTCCCTGTGGTCAAAACGATTTTCCCTTTTTTATTTGAAATCGCCATCAAGATAATACCCCGACACCGGGCCTGAATATTTTCTTCGGTTGTATCAATCCCTGTGCCTGCAAATTCTTCTTTAAGACTGTTAAGGATGGAATTAAAAATAGGCTCGATTGGAATAACACGATAATCCACATGCAGGCTGTTTGCTTCAGCCCAAGCATCTTCCTGGCTCATATCGGCGGTATATTGTGAAGGCATCATAACGGCTTCTACATTTTCACTGCCAATAGCATCCACCGCGATCGCCAGCGTCAACGCCGAATCAATACCACCAGAAAGGCCCATCACAGCCCCGTCAAATCCATTTTTAAAAATATAGTCTTTTACACCCAGCACCAGCGCTTCATAAATGCTCGCCTCCTTTGACAGTTTAACATGGCCGTTTGCACACACGGGTGTGACCATTATTCTATTTGAAAGAGTTTTTGAAAGAGTTTTTGAAACGGTTTTCGACTCAATGTTCGACACGTCAAAATCGACTGGGTAGATCCCTTCAACGAAGGCGGGTGCACGAAAGGCTATTTCCGCCTTTTCATTTATAACAAACGAATCACCATCAAACACCAATTCATCCTGACCACCCACTAAATTAACATAAACAACTGGAATGGACGTCTCTTTAACACGTTGCTGCAATGTCGCGATTCTCTCGCTGTCCTTGTTTATATGAAACGGAGATGCGTTTAAATTGATAATAAGCCCCGCGCCTTGTTGTGCATACTCCTCGGCTGGGTGTGGCATCCAGATATCTTCACAAATAGTGATGCCAACGGGTACACCTTTTATATTAACAAGACTTGCTGAATTTCCAGGGTTAAAATACCTTTTTTCGTCAAATACGCTGTAATTGGGTAAATGCTGTTTATAGTACCTCGCGATAATTTTTCCATCGCTTATAACCGCAGCGGCATTAAAAGTACCGTCTATTTTTTTTTCAGGATAGCCAATGATCACGTCAATGCCTTTTACCTGCTGTACGAGTTCTTCAAGTGCAGCCGATACACGCGAGTAAAAACCGGGTCGCAAAAGTAGATCTTCAGGCGGATAGCCCGTCAAAGCGAGTTCTGGAAATACAATCACATCTGCACGATGCGTGTCACGCGCCGTTTTGAGCGCACCGATACATTTATCTGCGTTTGCCTGTATATCACCAACAAACATATTCAATTGTGCGATGACAACACGCAACGATGAACTATTTATACGTGAATTTACAAATGAATCAGTTATGGATGATTCAATTTCGGGTGATTCAGAACTCAACGGGAGATGCCCATTATAAAATTGCCATACAATAAAAAAATATTAACATAAAATCAGCTATCACGAATACATCTGCGCATACTCGCACCCATTTCTGCAGGAGAACGTGTGACAACCACACCAGCCGCCTCCAACGCTAATATTTTTTCTCCTGCGGTGCCCTTTCCACCTGAAATTATCGCGCCCGCATGACCCATTCGTTTTCCAGAGGGCGCAGTAACACCCGCTATATAAGCAACAACGGGCTTAGTCACTTTTTGCCTGATATACTCCGCCGCCTCTTCTTCGGCTGTACCGCCGATTTCACCCACCATAATAATACCTTTGGTTTGCTCATCTTTTTCAAAAAGCGCAAGACAATCAATAAAATTCATCCCATGTATGGGATCACCACCGATCCCGATACAGGTACTTTGCCCTAATCCACTCACTGAGGTTTGATGTACGGCTTCATACGTTAATGTACCTGATCGAGACACAATACCGATTGACCCTGGCTGATGAATTGAAGCCGGCATAATGCCGATCTTACAGGCCCCTGGCGTAATCAAACCCGGACAATTCGGGCCGATAA
>CAZWBV010000191.1:0-5731 GCA_964632225.1 uncultured Gammaproteobacteria bacterium
ATTCTTATGTCGCCAGAAAAAAATTGACGACGCGGAAAAACATTTTTTAATGGCGCTCGAGGACATTAAGTATGAAACACCGGCCAGAGCGCTGGAAAATGCGGGATTATGTGCGTTGAGCAAGCCTGGAAAAAAGGATGCAGAGAGGTATTTTCGTAGAGCACTTCAAATTGACCCGAAGTTACCGGTTACGTTGTTGCAAATGGCGAAAATAAGTATGTTGAATAAAAAATACCTGAATGTGCGTGCTTATATACAGCGTTACGCTGAAGTGGCCAAACATACTTCGCAAAGTTTATGGATGGCCATTCAGGCAGAACGCAAGCTTAAAGATAATTTAGCAGAAATGAAATATACTTCACACCTGCAAAAAAAATTTCCTGACTCTAAAGAAGCAATCATGCTGTTAAAACCGAATATACTGAAGCAAGGCACTGGCTCATAATATGACAACTGACGTTAATAAGAACGTTACAAATGGGGTTCGTCCTGGGTTGCGATTAAGAAAAGCGAGAGAAACCCTGAATCTCAGTTTGGATGATGTTGCACGGCATTTGAAATCGAATAAAAAAATTATCGAAGCATTAGAGAAAGAAGATACGCTGAATTTGCCCCAGCCAATTTACGTGAGTGGTTATTTAAGAAGTTATGCCAATCTGGTTTCATTGCCTGCCGGGGATATTCTGGAGGCATATCCTAATTTAAGCATGGCAGACCCTGTTTTACCGAAATTTAAAAGTACGACAGCAAGCAGTGCTAAATTTGGCGGTACGGGTATTCTTGCTAAGAAAAAATTTAATTTTAATTCAATATTTATAGCAAGTATTTTGGTGGCGATTGTTGGTGTGGGTGGGTGGTTCTATACTCAAATCTATTCCCAAAATTATTTTCAAAGCAATGCACAAAACGGTTCCTTATCCGGTGGTGCCACCAGTCCAACAGCCGATATTGTATCTGGCACGAAATTGCAAGACAGTGATTTAGATGTACATGCCCCTGATTTACAAACCCAGATACAGGAAGAAATTGAACAGGAATTGAGGCAGGAAAAGCAAAAATCCACTGCGACTGTTGCAAAAGTTTTGAGTGTGACCTCTAGAATATTGCTTGAATTTACTGAAGACTCATGGGTTGAAGTAGCGGATGCGACGGGTGAGAAGTTGTTATACAGATTAGTAAAAGCCCCTGCACGCCGTGTTGTGCAAGGGCAAGCTCCGTTTAAAGTATTTTTAGGCTACGCCCCCGGTGTTTCTATTAATTATAATGGTCTCCCGTTTGATTTCGCATCTAATATGGATGGTGATGTTGCGCAATTTTCTATCGGTAAAGTGGGAGATAATCTGCAAAAAAAAAATTAGTTTCGCAATGAACTTACACTAATTATTTACTCTAAACTTATGCAAATAACTTACGCTTATAAGCATGTAAACGAATGCACATACCAGTTATGAAAATTGATTTACAGAATATTAAAAGACGGGAATCCAGCCAGGTCAGGGTGGGCGAGGTGCTTGTTGGCGGAGGCGCGCCTATTGCAGTGCAAAGCATGACAAATACAAATACTTGTGATGTTGCCGCGACGGTAAATCAAATCCGTCAATTAGAAAAAGTAGGCGCGGATATAATACGCGTTTCAGTGCCAACAATGGACGCTGCTGATGCATTTGGAAAAATTAAAAAACAAGTGACCGCGCCACTGGTCGCAGATATTCATTTTGATTATAAAATTGCGTTACGCGTTGCCGAACTGGGCGCAGATTGTTTGCGCATAAATCCGGGAAACATTGGCAAAGAAGAGCGAATCAGAGCAGTGGTCGACGCGGCAAGGGAACATAATATTCCTATTCGTGTCGGTGTAAATGCAGGCTCTTTGGAAAAAGATATACAGAAAAAATACGGCGAACCCACACCCCAGGCGCTTGTAGAGTCCGCTTTACGCCATGTCGATATTCTTGATAGACAGGGTTTTTCAAATTTTAAGCTGAGTCTTAAAGCCTCTGATGTCGCGACCACTGTTGCGGCTTATCGCCAACTGGCAACGCAAATTAAACAACCGCTGCACCTGGGCGTCACAGAAGCGGGCGGATTTCGATCTGGCACCGTTAAGTCTTCGATTGCATTAGGTATGTTGCTGGCCGAAGGCATTGGTGACACAATTCGTATTTCACTCGCAGCGGATCCGGTAGAAGAAATTCGCGTGGGATTTGATATTTTAAGAAGCCTGGGTATTCGTAATAAAGGCATCAATCTAATCGCGTGTCCTTCTTGTTCCAGACAAAATTTTGATGTTATTAAAACAGTTAATGCGTTAGAGGAGCGCCTGGAAGACATACTGGAACCAATGGATGTCGCGGTAATAGGCTGTGTAGTCAACGGGCCAGGGGAAGCGCGTGAGGCGCATATTGGATTAGCTGGCGGCTCACCCAATAATCTTTTGTATGTTGATGGCGCACCCCACCACAAAGTAAAAAATGAAGAACTGATTGATGATTTGGAAAAAATGATTCGGCTGCAATTAAAAAACCGGTCTGTTTCTGTTGATACGGTGTCTAATAACGTATCCGGTACTTCATCCGACAATACATCTGGTACTGCATCTGGTACTACATTAGATACTACATTAGATACTACATCCATAGTACATGCAAAATAACAAACCCAATCACAGTATCGGTTTCTAAAGGTTAAAATAAATGGTAGCCAATATCCAGGCCCTACGTGGAATGAAAGATCTTCTGCCGGAACAAAGTAAAAATTGGCAACGAATAGAAAACGTATTTCGGGATTTGATGGCCTGTTACGGTTATTCAGAAATTCGTATGCCCATTCTGGAAAAAACGGATTTATTTAAACGTTCTATCGGCGAAGTGACGGATATCGTCGAAAAAGAAATGTACACCTTTGAAGACCGCAATGGTGATAGTTTGACACTGCGGCCCGAAGGAACAGCGGGTTGCGTCAGGGCGTGTTTGGAAAATGGCCTTATATATAATCAAACGCAACGATTATGGTATCTGGGCCCCATGTTTCGTCATGAACGGCCACAAAAAGGGCGTTTTCGTCAGTTTCATCAGCTTGGTGTCGAAGCGTTTGGTATGCACGGACCGGATATTGATGCTGAATTAATACTGATGACGGCACGATTATGGCGGGCATTGGGTTTGAAAAGCATTTCCTTGCAGATTAATTCTTTGGGTACACCTGAGTCCCGGGTAGTCTATCGACAACAGTTGGTCGAATATTTCAGCAAACATGCTGCCCAGCTGGATGAAGACAGCCAGCGGCGCTTAGCGTCGAACCCGTTGCGAATTTTAGACAGTAAGAATCCCGCGATGGCCGCTTTAATCGATGCAGCGCCTGACTTTTCGCAAGCGACGGATGACGAATCGCGAGCGCATTTTAATACATTAAAACAATACCTTGATGAGGCTGGCGTGGATTATCACGTTAATCCCAGATTAGTCAGAGGCCTTGATTATTATACAAAAACCGTCTTTGAGTGGGTGACGGACAAACTGGGGGCGCAAAGTGCCGTTTGTGCGGGTGGCCGGTTTGACGGACTGGTCGAGCAATTAGGCGGAAAGACGACGCCCGCCGTGGGATTTGCATTGGGTATAGAGCGCTTAATTGCGCTACAGGAAGAAGAAGGCGTGGCAAATCCACAACCAGAGTGTCACGCGTATCTGATATTGGCCGGAGAATTGACGAAACGCAAAGGATTTCAACTTGCTGAAAAATTACGTGATAAAATAACGGGTATTCGCCTGGTCACGCATTGTGGTAGTGGCGGCATCAAGTCACAATTTAAAAAGGCAGACAAAAGTGGTGCCCAACTGGCATTGATATTGGGTGAACAGGAAATAGCGGATAATGTCATCGGTGTAAAATTTTTACGTGAAGATGAGCCGCAAACCACAATGACAGAAGCGGCAGTAATTGAGTTTTTAAATGCTAGAATCGAAAATCAGAAAAAATAGCTAAGCTAAGAGAACTAACCATAGAGAACTAACCAGGAGTTATCATTGTGGATGTCTATACAACAGAAGACCAGCAACTAGATGCGTTAAAACGTTGGTGGAAAAAAAATGGAACCTCAACCATAGTCGGAATCGTAATCAGTTTAGTCATCGTTGTGGGTGGTCGAACCTGGATAGGCCAACAGCATTCTCACGCAGAAGTGGCCTCGGCCAAATACGATACCATGATTCAGGCAATGGAACAGGGCATGGACGATATTGCGTTGCAACAAAGTGCCAGCTTGATAGGGCAATTTTCGGATACGCCCTACGGCGCGCTTGCTGCGTTAGCGAGTGCGAAAATTAAGCTTGCACAGGGCGAATCGCTTGCAGCGCGTACGCATCTTCAGTGGGTTGTCACTTATGCAGATCAATTGGAGCTGAAACAGCTTGCCCGTGTGCGTTTAGCCAGAATAATGTTGAGTGATAACGATCATCAAAAAGCATTGGCGCTGTTAGGTGAAGTCGAGCCAGGGTCCTTTGCAACCTCTATTGAAGAATTGAGAGGCGACATTTATGCTGCAATGAATCAGCCCCAAAAAGCCAGAGATGCCTATAATAAAGCATTGGACGCATCAGATGACGCTGCGGGTGGTAAAGATTTATTACAAATGAAAATTGATGACCTGGGGAGTGCCGGGTAGCCTTTTTCGACTTGATCTTTTTCTACTGCCTCTTTTTCTGTAGTATAATGATCACGTAATTAAATTAGCGAAATTAAAATAATTTATCTTCGGAATAACAATGGCGAAAATTAAATATTATCTAATCATGTGCCTCCTGGGGATTGTCTTTGTGGGTTGTGCTGACGTATCAGAATATGTCATTGGTGAAGACGACATAGAGCCCTCAAAATTATCCAAATTTGATCGGACTCTGGCCGTCAAACTGGCGTGGAGTGTACAGTTAAATACGGCCTCCGCCAAATTTGAAACCCGATTGGATCCGATTGAAGTAAACGGAACCGTTTTTCTGGCTGAACCGGAAGGCCGGGTTGTGGCACATAATGCCGCGAATGGTGGCCTGGTGTGGGAAGTGTTTCTGGGTAAGGCGATTACGGGTGGTCTCGGCAAAGGCAATGGCTATATTTTATTAGGAACTGAAGATGCGGAAGTGGTCGCGCTGGATTTGAAAACCGGAAAGGTGAAATGGCTGGTACAGGTATCGAGTGAAATTTTGTCGCCACCACAGATGTCCAATAACATTGTGTTGGTTTTTTCAGGTGATGGTGTCATCACTGCGATTAATCCTCTGTCTGGCAAGCGAATCTGGGTTAATCGAAATGCGGTACCTGCCTTGAGTTTACGGGGAACAAGTGCACCGGTAGTGTCAGGTAATCAGGTTATCGTCGGTCTTGCAGACGGAAAATTAATTTCACTGGATATTAATAACGGTAAAAAAATTTGGGAAACAACCATTGCGGTGGCAAAAGGCCGTTCAGAGTTGGAACGTATCGTTGATATTGATGGTGCTGTTCGTATTAAAGACGGCTTTGCTTATGTCGTCAGTTATCAAGGTAGACTTTCTGCGGTTGATATCAATAACGGGCGTATCAGTTGGATAAGGGATTTATCTTCATATCAAGACATCGAAATCAGTGAGTCGCGTATTTATATTACGGATAATGTAAGCAAAATTTGGGCTTTGGACCGCAGTTCAGGTGCGACGTTGTGGCGTCAGGATAAGTTAAGTGGTAGAACACTTACGGCCCCTAC
>CAZWBV010000192.1:0-5664 GCA_964632225.1 uncultured Gammaproteobacteria bacterium
CTAAACAATCTGCTGCTAAAGTGGCAAGTAAGCAAAATAATTAATCGATTTTATGCCGAATTATGAATTCGGTTTAAAATTTAATCTTACGATTTTTTAGATCACGTCGTTATTACACGTGGTTATTACACGGTGTTATTAAAGGGTTAACTCGATGGAAAATTTTGGAAGCTGGTCAGTTTTAACAACGAACTTCTTACTGGTGCTATTTATAGCACTTGCAGGCGTGAATTTTTGTGCCATTCTGCATCTTGTCAATGGTAAATGGCGCTATCAAGTGCGCTACATCGCTTGCTCACTGGCCGCTTTGTTTCCAGTTGCGTTTGTTCTATTGTTAATTTTACTCGTCAATGGTGAATCGACGTTTCAATGGCTGGCGACGGCGCATGATGCAGACCAACATCTGCCAGCTTGGCATAACTACACGTTTTTGGTTGCCCGACAAATAATTGGTTTCTTAGTCGTCTTTGGGCTGTTTCTGTTATTTATAAAGCTTCAACATCAAACCGCAATAGATAGCTCACCCGCCGTACACCGAAAATTTCGTAATGTCGCTTTGTGTATTCCGGGTATCTATGTTTTGTATGGTACGATGATCGCTTGGGATTTTGAAATGACGATGATGCCCAATTGGCACAGTGCCAGCTACGGTGTTTACCATTTTGTTAGTAATTTTCAATTTTTTCTGGCCTTTTTTTCCGTGTTCCTGTTTTTTCTGCATCGTTCGGGTAAGTTAACAAACCCGATTAAGCCATTCGTTTTTAATTACCTTGCACAATTGATGCTGGGTTTTACTATTTTGTGGACTTATTTCTATTTCACACAATATCTGATTATGTGGTATGGGCGTTTACCAGAAGAAATGGTCCGTTTCGACCAAATGATGTTAAATAATCTGGCGCCTATCTGGTGGACTTTCCTGGCATGCAAATTTATTATTCCATTTTTGTCATTTGCAATTTGGACGCCGAACCGCCACAATCCGGTGATTGTCGCTTCAGTTGCTTGTTTTATTCTTGTCGGCACCTGGCTGGAGCGGTTTACCTGGGTTTCTGGTTCTATTGAAACAGATCAATACCACATTCCGATGACGTCGGCTTTTGACGTTATTGTTACCGTGATTGTGTTGGCTGCTTCCTGGTTTGCGGTGAAATGGTCGCTTAACAAGTACGGTGTGGTGAAAGCATCCTAAGATTGTTTAAATCGTCGAGCAAACAAGCGTGTTTTCAGGATACACGTTTGTTTTTGTTTGTTATTGTCACTATGTACACTCTTTCCAGCCCCGATACTGTTAGTTAGTAAAGTGAGTAGCTCGCCTTTCGGAAGCAAGTATTAATTATATGTTATTAATCAACAGGTTATTGGCTATTCTAAATATTTGAGAAAAAAAACGTTAGAACGGGACGAAATGACGCTTTTTCTATACTTTTTCTATATAATGGCGACTTTTCAAGTAGCTCAACTATATTATTAAATTCAAACTAACAAATTCTTAATTTTTCGAACACTTAATTTTTCATACTTTTAATTTTCAAATAATGGATGTCGCGATGGCCTTGATCGCTAATAGAAAATCAGTAATGACGTTATTTTCCGGTCACTCGGATATTTATAGCCATCGTGTTCGTATTGTCTTGGCTGAAAAAGGTATCAATGTCGAGTATCATTATGTTGAGAGTGACAACAAACCAGAAGATTTAATTGATCTCAATCCTTACAATTCAGTACCGACGCTTGTTGATCGTGAACTTGTTCTGTTTGATTCACAAGTCATTATGGAATATCTGGATGAGCGTTTTCCTCACCCGCCTTTAATGCCGGTAGATCCAGTATCGCGCGCGCGTAGTCGTCAAATGCTCTATCGTATACAGCGGGATTGGTATGGTCTGGTAGACAAGTTATCACAAGACGATTCAACTCAGGAAGATTCTGAAAAACTAGAAGCACGCACAGCATTGCGAGATGCCTTGTCAACTGTTGCTCCCATTTTTGTGCAAAAAGAATTTTTTATGTCAGATGAAATTTCCGTAATTGATTGCGCTATCGCCCCCATTCTCTGGCGATTAGCCTCTTTTGATATTCAATTACCTTCGCAGGCAAAAGCTGTTTATGATTATGCAGAGCGACTTTTTGAACGAGAGACATTTATTTCCAGCTTGTCAGATGCGGAGCAAGAACTGAATTAATTTAGCTATGTCAGCAGGCAGATGTTTATTAAAATGCGTTTCACTGTAAATGTTTTTTAGTGCAAGAATTGGTTTTGCAAGGATCCCTTAAATGTCCATGACTTCAAGTCGCCCATATCTCATCAGGGCCTTATATGAATGGATTGTCGTAAACAGCTTGTCGCCTTATTTACTGGTTGACGCTAGGATTAATGGCGTTAAAGCGCCGTCAGAATTTAGTGTCAACGAAAAAATAGTCTTTAACTTGAGTCCACAGGCCATTAAGGATCTGAACCTGGGCAATGAAATCATTACTTTTAATGCAAGGTTTTCCGGTAAATCCCGTAATATCGTCGTGCCCATCGGTGCGGTACTTGCTATTTATTCTAAAGAAAATGGCCGCGGAATGGTATTTAGTGAAGAAGACGAAACACGTCCGCCTGATCCAAGCAACAGTGATAAATCGAAAACAAAATTAAAGCTCGTTAACTAGTAATTTAGGCTATTAATGGTTTTGTTAACTACTAGTACTTCATCAGGATTAAGTTGTTGGAGTGCTCGCACAAAGATGCGGATGAGTCGATACCTCATCGTTGTATTGGCTGTACTGAAAGTTACTGTTGGATATCGTCATGCCATGTATTGCGTTGACTTGAGTGAGTTGAAAATCATCATTGCTTAAACTAAGTAGGGTCGAATTGTTACCTGTGGGAATATAAACAGTCGATAAATTATCCAGGGACTTATCAACGATGGCGTCAACACTGTATGCTTCTCCCAGTGGCGGCACCATACCTAGAGTACAGTCATTAAACACCCGTTTCTCTTCTGATAACGTGGCGGGAACAAATTTGCGTTGTAATTCTTCGTTCAACTTCTGTATGTCCAGAATATTACTGGAAGGCAGGATAGCAATTAGCATTTTATCTTTGTCTTTGAGTAATACAGCATACGCGAGTTGTTCGGGTTTAATTTTTGCTGACAACGCGGTTTGTAATGGTGTACCTACACGCGGATGTATCAATACATGGTAGTTGATTTCCAGATGAGACAAGAAATATTTAACTGTTGCTGCAATTGACATAAGATAATTATTCCGGTTATTTTCCTATTTTTTACAGTGTGCATAAGCGAATATCGGCTATAGCGTGTTAGACTTTAGGTCTTTAATATTGACATATTGGTTCTAGAGAACGCGAATAAGCTGCTCAGGGTGGCCGGCAGGCTGATAAAAAATATGTAAAATCAATTGGTTATCAAGAAAACGATTTATTAGCGTCATATTTATGGACTCAACAGCACGATCATCCAGGTTGTTTATAAGTTATCTCATGCTCACGGCCGTGACTAGCGGTGCGCTGGTGATGGTCATCCAGGTATTAGGTTCCAGAGTGGTCGGACCTTTTTTTGGCGTGAGTTTATACGTCTGGACCTCATTGATCACCGTCACGCTCATCGCACTGTCAATAGGTTATGCGTTGGGTGGAATATATGCTGACCGAAGTAAAAATGCAGATCCTCTATTCATAATTATCCTATTAAGTGGTGTCGCGGTATTAATAATACCTTTTACAAAGGGCATGGTACTCGAAGCGACAATGCCGCTAGGATTACGAGGCGGTGCGTTTACCAGCACATTAATTCTATTTGGTCCGTCCCTGTTTCTGTTGGGTTGCGTATCGCCATTTATAATAAAAATAGCCGCAAGTGAATTGAAAAATATTGGCCGTACCGTGGGTGGTTTCTATGCGCTTTCGACCTTTGGCAGTGTCATCGGCACGTTTTTGACAGGCTTTTTTCTTATCGCTTACCTGAGTGTCGACAAAATATTTTGGGCAATAAGCTTTCTCTTGATATTACTTTCTTGTGGATATTTCGTTATTTTCAAAAAAAAGTGGATAATGGTGGCAAGCTTAATCCTGCCTCTGTTGATAATACCCACTGAAAGAACGCTATCATTGCAATTACCCGATGGTACGAATATAGAACGTGTTTATACGAAAGACAGTTTCTATGGCAAGCTTGATGTCGTTGATTACATCTATTCTGATAAACATATTCGCGAATTAATGATAGATGGTTTAATTCAAGGCGGCATTGACATGACAAACATGATGTCGATCAACCGTTACCACTATTTTTTACAATTTATTCCTGTACTGCTAAACCCGGATGGCAAACGAAGTTTAGTGATTGGTTTGGGTGCTGGGCTAATACCTCGTTGGTATGAGGAGCAGGGTGTCACGACAGATGTAGTCGATATTGATCCGCTTATTTTTGATATCGCAAAAAATTACTTCGATTTCGAAATATCAGGCGACACGATAGTCTCTGATGCGCGATATTACTTAAGTAATACGCAGCAACGATATGACTATCTCATACTTGATGTATTCAGTGGTGACCTGACGCCGGGGCACTTAGTCAGTCGTGAAGCCTTCGAATTAATATCTCAACGCTTGAGTGAAAAAGGCATACTTGCGATGAATCTCATTGGTAGCGCGAAAAGTAATAGCTATATGACGGCTTCAATTATAAAAACACTGAGAGCCGTGTTTGAGCATGTTGAGGTTTATCCTACTTTTGATACCAATGCAGGATTAGGCGATAACGGGGGGGTGGGAAATTTTGCCGTTGTGGCGTATCACGGCAATAAATTGCATTTTAATATCAATAATATCGATGCAACAATGATTCACCCAAAATTACAAGGTGTTGTGATCGAAAATATGAGGAAACAATATAAATTTAATGAAAGTCAACCGGCAATAATATTAACTGATAACTATAACCCGATTGATTTTTATGATATAGCTCTAAGAGAAACAATCAGGAAAAATTTGTTGCAATACTTGAAGAGGGAATTGCTAATTTAGAATTCACTCGATTGAACAGCGCCGTTTAAACAGTGTTACTTAAATAGTAAACCAGTAAATATTTTTACCATTTGACATAAATTTTTTATCAAAACATCAGCCAGAACGGAATCATGAATAATCAAATCAGAATTATATCTATTTTAGCCGATGGTGCATTTCATTCGGGGGAAGATTTGGGTAAAACACTGGGTATCAGTCGAACCGGTGTCTGGATGGCCATCAAAAAATTATCGACCTATGGTCTGGATTTGCATTCAGTACGTGGCAAAGGATACCGTTTTGCCCATGCCGTTGAATTACTGGATTCAACAAAGATATTGAGAAGTTTGGATACTGCAATACGCACTAAAATCGCAAAACTCGATGTATTTCTTCAACTTGAATCGACGAATGCCTATCTTATGGGTGGTGTGTCACCCGCGCTCGATAAGTCGAATGTGTGTTTTGCCGAAATGCAAACAGATGGGCGGGGAAGGCGTGGACGCCAATGGATATCCCCTTTTGGCGGCAATATTTACTTGTCTATATTACGGCACTTTTCTTCTGATCCACAAACACTGGGTGGCTTGGGTTTGGCATTATCAGTGGCCATTATCCGAACCCTGACAGAATTGGGCGTC
>CAZWBV010000193.1:0-5640 GCA_964632225.1 uncultured Gammaproteobacteria bacterium
GAACACTGAAAATAGAAAATTTAGTCAACATCACATTATTATTATATGCAATTATAACGCTGCGTCAAGCTGATACTAATAACGTAGTGTTTACGTCTGAAAAGGCTCCTAGGCACTCTGCTGGCGCAAATAGCGAAATTCATCTGCAATAAATTTGATGGCGTTTGATCGCCGATAGAGGTGACGATTGACTTGGATTTATCTGATAAAAATCAATGGTGAAGGCAGGCAAATGAGTTAATGGACAAGAATAGGGCGGGTGTGCTCACTTGCTTGTTGCAAAAAATAGTGAATGTTGAGCCAAATGAGTTAAAGGCGACAGTCGCGGCGTTCGCTTTCGTGTTTATTCTGATGGCGTCTTATTTTATTTTGCGTCCAGTGCGCGATGCGATGGCGAGTGACTGGAGTGATCTTGAGGTGAGTTTTCTGTGGAATATAAATTTTTTTGTGAGCAGCGGAATTGTCGCGTTGTACGGGTATGCGATTTCACGGCTCAGGTTGAGGTACGTTGTGCCTATAGTGTATGCGTTCTTCGCGGCTACTTTTGTGGCCTTTTATTTTGGCGTATCGGCGCTAGCGGATCGTACCCTGATTGACAAGACATTTTACCTTTGGGTCAGTGTATTCAGCTTGTTTCATGTATCTGTGTTCTGGAGTTTCATGTCGGATACGTTCAATAAAGCGCAAGCGAAGCGACTGTTTGCCGTTATCGCGGCGGGTGCGAGCGCCGGTGCGTTAGTGGGTCCTGCTATTCCGGTTTTGTTTGCCAGTCGGGTTGGTGTTGATACCTTGATGCTAATGGCGTCTTGCGGCTTGATGTTGGTGATTCCACTCATTTTTTTTATCTATGGGCAAAAAGTCACTGCATTGGGAAATGCAGGTCTCAGCGCGGACCTTAAAGTCGTCAGGCTGGGTGGGAATTGGTGGAGTGGGTTTCGCACCATTATCGCTAATCCCTATTTTTTAAGTATAGCCGTCTTTATTTTGTTATATGTATTTATTGGGTCATTTGTCTATTTTGAACAGAAGAACCTGCTTGTTGATTATTCGCGGACCGAGCGAACGCAAATTCTTGGTAGCATTGATTGGCTGGTCAATATTTTAACCTTTGGCCTGGCTTTTTTTGCTACCGGGCGTATCGTTAAAAAATTTGGTATGCCAACGACGTTAGCGCTGATTCCGCTATTGGTGGTGGCAGGTTTGCTGATTCTCGCTTTCGCGCCAGTTATAACGGTCTTGCTGGCTTTGCAGGTAGCGCGGCGATCCGGTAACTATGCCGTCACGCGTCCGGCCCGTGAGATGCTCTATACCGAGGTCAGTGAAGAAGAACGTTTTAAAGCCAAGCCCGTTGTCGATATTGTTGTCTATCGCGGTGGTGATGCAGTTAGCGGCACGCTATTCGCGTTCCTGACCGAAGGGCTCGGTTTTGGACTCGCGCTGGTTGCGTTGGTCGGTGCCGGAATCGCGGTGGTCTGGGCGTGGGTGGGTGTATTGCTTGGTCGACGCTACGACGAAAAAAACGGTGTTTACCAGCGTATTGGATCCAAAACGATGTCGGACCAGAACACGCACAATAACAAATTGAATTAGCGAACAGCAAGTTTAGGTTTATATCGATTCAAAATATTTGATCATTTGTAAACGTTGTTTGGCCGTTGGTAATCGCCCTCTGCCAGCCTGCATATTGTCTTTCATGTGCTTCACTTTGCTGGTAGCCGGTATTGCGCAGGTTACAGCTGGATGAGAGACAGCAAATTTTAAAAAATATTGTCCCCAACTGGTGCAATCAAATTCTTGCGCCCACGGGGGCAACGATTTTCCTTTAACCTGGTTGAACAAATCACCGCGCTGATACGGGCGATTGACGATAACAGCAATACCCTTGTCTCGTGCGATCGACAATAAAGGGGATTCAACATTGCGGTTACCTATGTTATAGGTGAGCTGAACAAAATCAAAATCGTGTTTTCTCAATATATCCTTTAGTTGGTCATGGAATCGACCATGTGACGTGGTAATGCCGATATAGCGAATCTTTCCATCCGCTTTCATCTGTTGCAGGGTTTTAAGGTGAGTTTTCCAGTCGACCAGGTTATGAATTTGCATCAGGTCAACGCGTTTAATGCCCCACTTCTGCCGGGAATCCGCCATCTGTTCAATACCGTTTTGTTTACCTTCGATCCAGACTTTCGTGGCGGCAAATAAATTCTTTTCCTGTTTCATTTTTGCGAGCAACTGCCCGAGTACTTTCTGTGAGGATCCATACATGGGGGACGAGTCGATCATACCACCTCCCATCGCAAAGAATTCCTGCGTGACCTGTTGTAATGTTGCAAGCAATTCGGCATTGCCACTGGCATCAAAAGTACGTGAGGTGCCCATACCGATGATGGGTAGCTTTTCTCCCGTTTTTGCAATTGTTTTAAGAATCTGCTCTGCTGCTGCAAACGTACTGCCGGGTAACATCAATCCTGCCCCCAGCACGCCCAACTGGCTGATAAATTGGCGTCGACTATTATTTACTAATTTTCTCATTTGCTGCGCCTCGTCACCGCGTTATTCTCAGTTGCTTTACATCAGCAAGCAAGTAGCACAATTACATTTGCCTTCTTTTTTGAATTCCACTAAATCTCAATTGTTACGGGTAGGTTTAGGTTATAGTACAACACGCAATAAAAAAACAGCAGGCAATAAAAAACCGGAGTGCACGGGATGGGAATGTGCAGTCCGGTATAAAGAGGATTGCGGCATGACAATGCACATGGGGAAGTGGGAGGGAGCAACGCCATAAATGCAATCCTTGATATGTTTTATACAGGCTACCCACGGGGCAGACTGCCAACTACGTCACAAAAAGGAATGCTTGTTTTATGGTCAAATAATTATCTTTAAATATCAATCGCTTGCGAATTAGCGTTGCCTATATAATTTCGAGGTTCGAGCTGCTTTAACTTTTCTTTCACCTCTTTTGGTAATTCAAGCTGATCGATAAAGCGGTGCATTGTACCTTTATTCATCTGTTGACCGCGAGTTAATTCCTTGAGTTTTTCGTAGGGTTTTTCGATACCATAGCGCCGCATGACGGTCTGAATTGGTTCAGCGAGCACGTCCCAGTTATTGTCCAGATCCTGGTCCAGCCTGGTGGTGTTAATTTGCAACTTGCTAATGCCTTTGAGTGCCGATTGATAGGCGATAACAGAATGGGCGATGCCAACGCCGATATTGCGTAACACGGTTGAGTCAGAAAGATCGCGTTGCCAGCGGGAAATGGGTAATTTTGTTGCCAGGTGTTCAAACAGGGCATTTGCCAGCCCCAGATTGCCTTCTGAATTTTCAAAATCAATGGGATTGACTTTGTGTGGCATGGTAGATGAACCGACTTCACCCGCGACGGTTTTTTGTTTGAAGTAGCCGACGGAAATATATCCCCAGAGGTCTCGATTGAAATCCAGTAACACGGTGTTGAACCTGGCCATCGCATGAAACAGCTCAGCGAGATAATCATGCGGTTCGATCTGGGTCGTATAGGGATTGAAATGGAGTCCGAGTTCTTCTACGAAGTGTTGAGCCACGTTTTGCCAATCGATTTCCGGGTAGCTTGCCAGATGGGCATTGTAATTACCGACAGCACCGTTTATTTTCCCCAATATTTTTGTGTTTACAACATGTTGACGTTGGTTTTTCAGGCGCTGAACGATGTTTGCCATCTCTTTACCGACGGTGGTCGGTGAGGCTGGTTGGCCGTGTGTTCGCGATAACATGGGTTGTTGCGCAGTTTGATGCGCAAATTGTGTGATTGACTGTATGACTTCATCTAGCAGAGGTAGCACCACCTGGGAAATCGCGGTGTTCATCATCAGTGCATAAGCGAGATTATTGATGTCTTCAGAGGTACATGCGAAATGAATAAATTCAGTGACATTATTTAGCTCATCATCATCAGCAATTTTTTCCTTCAGAAAATATTCGACAGCTTTGACATCGTGATTAGTGGTATTTTCTATTTCTTTAATGCGTTGTGCGTCTTGTAGAGTAAAGTTATCCACGATTTTGCACAAAATTTGGGTGGCCTGGTTGCTAAATGCGGGTACTTCACCAATAGCAGGGTTTGCTGAAAGATGTTGCAACCAGCGAACTTCAACCAGAACCCGCTGTTGAATTAAACCAAACTCGCTAAATATTGGGCGTAGTGCTGCTGTTTTGCTTGCGTATCGACCATCTATAGGCGATGTGGCAGTGAGCGCGTTTAATTCCATTGGTTATCCTGTTATTGAAATTGAAGGTTGCTTTTTATTGTGATAATCGGAAGATTGCCTTTTATTGTGGTAATCGATAGTCGTCAATTTAAAAAGCGCTTTCTAATGTACCCTGAATGTGGTGCTGTTATTATCTCACAAAATGGCCCCATAGGTGTTTTCCATAATAAAAACGGTGTAAACACACATCCTATGTGATTTTAACTCACAAAAAATCGCTAAAATAAGCTATCCTAGGAGCCTGCCCGAGAATAGAGAACCTACTGTGCGGAAAAACCATTTTAGCCAGATTGTCTGATAAAACACGTTCTTTTCACAAGAGAATATGCCCAATATTTGCCTACAAGGATGTCGGCAAGGGGCGCTAGCAGGACGCGGTAGCTTTGCCTTATTTTATCGAAAAATCTGACTAAAATGGCTTCCCTTCGCGACGGTTTCTATTCTCGGACAGGCTCCTAGCTCATTTTGCGGAATAACCAGAGAGAAGGAATACACGTACATGCTTGATGAATATAAAAAGCATATCGACGAACGTCGCAAACAGGCTTTACCGCCTTTACCGTTAACCGTTGAGCAAACTGCTGCGGTGGTCGATGGGTTGAAAAGTGCATCTACATCCGAAGGAGAGTTTTTGCTGGACTTATTAAGTCACAATGTGCCACCCGGTGTCGATCAGTCAGCTTATGTCAAAGCGGGGTTTTTATCCGCTGTGGCGAAGGGGGCTGAAACGTGTTCGGTGTTAAATAGAATACAGGCGACTGATTTATTGACCACGATGCTTGGCGGTTATAACGTGCAACCCTTGATTGATTTGCTGGACGATGATCATGTTGCCGCCGCTGCCGCAGGGGGGCTATCGCGGACATTACTTATCTTTGACGCATTTCATGATGTATTAAAATTATCAGAAACCAACAAATGGGCAAAGCAGGTGATTGATTCCTGGGCGGCGGCCGACTGGTTTACAGGACGCGCTGCATTGCCAGAAGAAATTACGGTGCGCGTGTTTAAAGTGCCGGGCGAAATCAATACGGATGATTTATCCCCGGCGTCGGAAGCCTGGAGTCGTCCCGATATTCCGCTGCATGCCAAAGCAATGTTAGTGAGCAAGATGCCGGATGCGTTGGATAAAATGACGCAGCTTAGCGCACAGGGATATCCATTGGCCTTTGTGGGCGACATCGTTGGTACTGGCTCTTCAAGAAAGTCAGCGATCAATTCTGTATTGTGGTACATCGGTTCAGAAATTCCCTTTGTACCCAATAAAAAACAGGGTGGTATTATTCTGGGTGGAAAAATCGCCCCCATTTTTTATAACACCGCTGAAGATTCAGGTGCATTGCCCATCGAGTGCGACGTCAGTAAACTCAATATGGGCGATATT
>CAZWBV010000194.1:0-5610 GCA_964632225.1 uncultured Gammaproteobacteria bacterium
ACTGAGTCACGTACTGGATGAAAGTACTCGCACACTTGCTGTCGTGATTGAAGTGCCTAATCCGGATGATCTATTGCATCCAGGCTTGTTTGTCGATAGCCGAATTCAAAGTGTAACACGAAGTGGTGCGTTGACTATTCCTGAAAAAGCAACAATACGCAGTACCGATGGGGATTGGGTGGTTTTTGTTGAACTGGAAGCAGGACAATACAAGCCAATGGAAGTAAAAATTATTCGTACGGTTAATGACAAAGTAGTTGTCGAAGGAATCAAACCGGGAATACGAATTGTTACGCAAGGGGTTTTTTTCCTGCAATCGGAAATCGCCAAAAGCGGCTTCGATATTCACAATCACTAACTATAAAAACGGATGAGGTAAGACCATGCTAAATAATATTATTGATTTTTCCGTGGCGAATCGTTTGCTGGTTGTGCTTGCGCTGGTGGCGTCTGTGGTCGTGGGTATATTAATTCTGCCGACCCTAAACCTTGATGCCTTTCCAGATGTGACCAATGTGCAAGTCACGATAAACACTGAAGCTCAGGGCCTGGCTGCGGAAGAAGTAGAGCAATTGATTACCTATCCAATTGAAGCGGTGATGTATAGCCTGCCTGATGTGGAAGAGGTGCGTTCCATATCAAAGACCGGTTTGTCTGGTATCACCGTGGTATTTAGGGAGGGCACCGATATTTATTTTGCCCGGCAACTGGTTTTCGAACGATTACAGGCTGCCCGCGAGCAAATTCCAGAAGGGGTAGGCGTGCCGGAAATGGGGCCCAATACGTCGGGTCTGGGCCAGGTATTTCAATACATGTTACGTACCGATGATTCCAGCCAATATGACACCATGGCGCTGCGAGGGTTGAATGACTGGGTAGTCAAACTTTTATTGATGCCCGTTGATGGCGTGACTGAGGTATTGTCTTTTGGGGGGGATGTGCGCCAATATCAGGTACAGCTGGATCCGAAAAGTTTGTTGTCATACGGCATTTCCGCTGATGAAGTCACTGAAGCGATTGAAGCAAATAATCGCAATGCCGGTGGTTGGTATATGGATCGGGGCGCGGAGCAGTTGGTGGTGCGTGGTGTGGGCTGGGTACGCAGTGGAGATGAGGGTTTGCGTGATATCGCCAATGTTCCTTTAAAAGATGTCGATGGTGTTGTCGTGCGCGTGCGTGATGTTGCAACCGTCGAGTTTGGTGCCGAGATCAGGCAGGGCGCGGTGTCGATGACTTTGCGTGACTCACAAGGTGAATCCAAATACCTGGGTGAAGTGGTCGTTGGCATTGTTCTTAAACGCCTGGGTGTAAATACCAAGGCGACGATTGATGGCATTAAGCAACGTTTGCCGATTATCCAGGCCGCATTGCCCGACGGGGTGTCGATTGAACCCTTTTATGACCAATCTGAGCTAGTCGACAAAGCTGTAAATACAGTGGCCAAAGCGTTGTTAGAAGCGTTCGTGTTAATTGTGGTTGTATTGTTATTGTTTTTAATGAACTTACGGGCTTCACTGTTGGTGTTGATTTCAGTGCCAATATCCGTCGGACTTGCACTGATGGCAATGGCTTTTTGGGGTGTGTCCGCTAATCTGATGTCGCTAGGGGGACTGGCGATTGCGATTGGTATGATGGTGGATGGGTCCGTTGTCATGATGGAGCATATTTACGGGCACTTGACCCGGCCTGATGAAGAGCACCGCAAATTTATCCAAACCCATGTTGCGCCTGGTGATGAGCATCCTTTTGATGCCGCCCATGACAGCCACGGCATGGCGTTACGAATCCAACAGGCGGCTCGCGAAGTTGGCCGACCGGTGTTTTTTGCTGTAATGATAATCATTATCGTATTTGCCCCGTTATTTTCACTTGAAGGTGTAGAGGGAAAATTATTTCAACCAATGGCGATTTCCATTGTATTGTCAATGTTTGCTTCGTTAATGGTGGCGCTTGTCGTGATACCAGCGCTGGCGACCTATTGTTTTAAAAAGGGAATAAAACACCGCGAAAGTCCATTGCTTCGACCAATTGAAAAATTTTACCGAAAAGCACTGAAACGTGCATTACAAACAAAGCAATCAGTTGTGATAATCGCGGCAGTATTATTTATTGCGTCGCTGTTGTTGGTTCCTTGGCTAGGCACAGAATTTGTCCCCGAACTGGAAGAAGGTACCATTAATATTCGCGTCACACTTGCACCTTCATCCAGCTTGGATACGGCGTTAACTGTCGCCGAAACACTGGAAAAAACGTTGCTGGAATTTCCAGAAGTATTATATGCCTCCAGCCGCATTGGGCGAGCTGAGGTGGGCGGTGATCCTGAGCCGGTTTCTAATGTTGAGATTTTTGTTGGTTTAAAACCCGTTGATGAATGGGTGTCGGCCGAAAACCGTATATCGATACAAAAATTAATGGAAGAAAAAATGTCGGTATTTCCAGGCTTGCTGTTTACGTTTTCACAACCTATTGCAACACGTGTGGATGAGTTGCTTTCGGGGGTAAAAGCACAACTGGCTATCAAGTTATTTGGTCCTGATTTAGGCGTACTTGCATCAAAAGGAAAAGAAATCGAAACATTAGTTAAAAATATTGAAGGCACGCGTGGTGTTTCGATGGAACAAATTGCCGGTGAAGCGCAGTTGGTCATTCGCCCTGATCGTGATCGTCTGGCACGTTTTGGTATCCCGGTAGACCAGGTGATGTCTCTGGTTTCTGATGCAATCGGAGGACAAAGCGCCGGGCAGGTGATTAATGGTAATGAACGTTACGACATTTATGTGCGGTTGGCAAAATCATATCGTAATAATGTCAGCGTTATAGAAGACTTGATTCTTAAAGCGGCAAATGGTGCCTGGGTAAAATTAGGTGATATTGCCAGTGTCGCAATTGAATCCGGTCCTCCCCAGATTCGACGCGATGATGTGCAACGGCGCGTGGTGATTCAATCTAATGTAGAGGGGCGGGACATGGGCGGTTTGGTGGCGGAAATTGATCAACAAATTCAGGATAAAATCGATTTGCCACCCGGCTATAGCGTGGTATTTGGCGGCCAGTTTGAAAATCAGCAACGAGCCCAGGCCCGGCTTATGATTGTTGTCCCGCTGTCACTCGCATTGATATTTTTGTTACTGTATTTCGCTTTTGATTCCGTCGGCCAGGCCTTGTTAATCATGCTCAATGTACCGTTGGCATTAATTGGTGGTATAGCCGCGCTGTTTTTTACCGGACAATATCTGTCTGTTCCAGGCTCGATTGGATTTATCGCACTTTTTGGTGTCGCGGTGTTAAACGGTGTTGTGATGGTCAATGCGATTAACCAACGGAAACCAAACATTCAAACAGTTGGTGAAGCGGTATTCGAAGGCGCGTTATCAAGGTTACGCCCGGTACTGATGACAGCGTCGATAGCAGCTCTGGGTTTGATTCCCATGTTATTAGCAACTGGTGTTGGCTCTGAAGTACAGCGCCCACTCGCCACTGTTGTTGTTGGTGGATTGATATCCTCTACGATGCTTACCTTGTTTGTATTACCTGTGTTATATGGCCCATTCTCAAAAAGATTGCTAGCCCGCGAAATACACGACGCGACCCAATAATATGGGAGGAACGATAGTGCTGCTGTCCGTTTCAACGTGCCTTGTATTCGCAATACTAGTATCTGGTTTCAGACAGCATTGGCAACTGCTGAATTTGGGCATTAATTTGGCTGGTGCCGCCTTGGTGCTGGATCTTTTACAGGAAATCGACACGGCACATATCGATGAATTTTAATGAACATATTCTTTACTATTACTAAATAGTAAAGAATATGTTAGTATTTATTTATAGTTCCAGAGGAGGGGCAAGATATGCCTAAAGTGAGTGCAAAAAGACAAATTACGATTCCGATTGATCAATGCCAGGAAGCTAAAATCAACCCTGGCGATGAAATTGAAACGTTTATTTATGGCGGACAGATTACGATTGTTAAAAAGGTAAAGGGTGCTGCAAAAGGCATTCTCAATAAAGTTAAAATAGACAAAAGACTCAGTGATGAAATGTCTCTGCAAAGTACTTTAATAAAAAAATAATTAAGTAGGCGGGATGATTGCGATTGATACAAATGTTTTGCTTCGTTATCTACTTGGAGATGATAAAACGCAATCTGCTAAGGCGAGTAAATTAATTACGAGCGACTATAAAGTGCTTGTTACAGATGTTGTGCTTGCTGAGACTATTTGGACATTAAAAGGTAAAAAATACAAGCTTTCTAAACAAGAAATATTGATGGTAATTGACAACTTATTCAAGGAACAAAATATTGTATTTGAAGATGGTGAAACTGTATGGCGCTCAGTTAATAATTTTCGCGCTGCCAAATCAGTAAAGGCAGGATCAAAGAAAAAAGAATTAGATTTTTCCGATACCTTGATCCTAGAAAAGTCTAGATATGTGATTTTAAAAAAAGAAGAAAACTTCGAAGGCTTATATACCTTCGATGTGGCCGCGCAACAACTCGACGAAGTAAAAATACCCTGAGTTATT
This sequence comes from uncultured Gammaproteobacteria bacterium, assembly GCA_964632225.1. Classification (GTDB taxonomy): domain Bacteria; phylum Pseudomonadota; class Gammaproteobacteria; order SG8-11; family SG8-11; genus JAADIM01. The sequence goes on from CAZWBV010000194.1 coordinate 4,525, forward strand.
GCTAATCTGTGTAGAGAAAATATCACCTTATTTTCTCTGCCCACTGACCCACAAGAAAGGAGAGCCCAATTAAAAGGGCGCGTATTAGATTTGTGGGTGAGTGTGTCAGTAGCAATTTCCTGCTACGGGTATATGCAAACGAAACCTTGGAATACATAAGGAGTATAAAATGAATGTAGAAGACTTCCATAAACGTTTAAAAGAATTGTATTTGCCTACGGAAAATCAATTCACATTCGTCGATGTGCCCGAGATGAATTTTATTGCAATTGACGGTGAAGGCAATCCTGAAAACGAAATTTTTAAAAGTTCGATAAAATGGATCTATTCTGTGGTTCACTTTATCAAGCCATTAGTAAAAAAGCGGATGAAGAAAAACTTTGTCGAACCACCATTGGAATGCTTATTCTGGGCAGACAATGAAAAGGACTTTGTTTCGTGGAATAAAGATAACTGGAAGTGGCGAGTAATGATCGTTGTTATTTCTGAATGGGTGTCACAGGAAGTACTTCATGAAACCGTAATAAAAGTTGAAAAGAAACTTGGCCCTGCGCCTAAAACATTGCGGTTTCAAACCCTTCATGAGGGAAAAAGTATACAAATCATGCATGTTGGTGATTACAGAAAAATTCAAACAGTGTGCGTCAAGTTATACGATGAATTTTTACCGAAAAACAATTTAAAGCCCAACGGCTATTACCATGAAATATATTTGAACGATCCAAATAGGACTGCACCTGAAAAAAGAAAAATTGTTATACGGCAATCTGTCTTTTCACTGTAATTTATCGACTAACGATTTTTCAGGACGTATATACTCGTGATTGCAAGACCTGACCCTATCATTCCAGCGTAGCGACAAGCAAAAAAGAGAGACCCGCTTTCGCCGCTGCGATTTCCATCCCCGTACCCGCCGCAAAACTACTCGATTCAATAAACAATTTTCGCTCCCAGTCGCCATCGGCTTTGTAACTCTTCTGCACATTCCTTATGCGACTACCGAAATCGAAAATCACCAACGAATTGCCCAGATACCATACCGGCCATGGCTACTGGATTTCACCAGATTGTGCGCCTGGGTCACGG
>CAZWBV010000195.1:0-571 GCA_964632225.1 uncultured Gammaproteobacteria bacterium
ACTGTTTGCTGCAACTGTTTGCTGCAATATAGTCGCAATTGCTTTACAATAAACGTATTTATTTTGGGGATATAGAATTATGGCAAAGAAAAGTATTCGAATACGAGCCAAGGTTAAAAGAGGCGTAACCGAAGTTAAAACGCTTATTAGTCACCCTATGGAAACAGGCTTAAGAAAGAATAAGAAAACCGGGAAAAAGATCCCCGCACATTACATCCAGGAAGTAACCTGTGAACACAATGGTAGCAAAGTGCTTGGTGCGGAATGGGGTGTTGCGGTTTCTAAAAATCCGTATCTTCAGCTTAAGTTTAAAGGCGGTAAAAAAGGTGACAAAATTAAAATAAGCTGGGCTGACAACAAAGGCAAAAGTGATAACGCGACTGCCAAAGTTCGATAATTCAAAACGCTTTCTCTCTCACTTTGTTTCATTAAGACAGAAGAAAGACGAATTACACCGTTACAGCTTAAGCAAATTCGGTTGGAGGAAAATAATGAGAACACTGCTGATATTAATCACTGCACTTAGCTTCATGGTTGGCGTGCCCACGGCAACGATGAGATCGGCGCGTCG
>CAZWBV010000195.1:581-5585 GCA_964632225.1 uncultured Gammaproteobacteria bacterium
GCTTCACCGGAGAGTGACAAAAAAGCGTTTCAAAGTTTTTATAAGAAAAGATTCCCAGGAACGCCTTACGATGATTTTGCTAATGGCGTTTATTCGATAGACCCTGTCTCCAGAGAGCAGTGGGAAGCCATCGAGGAATTTCCACCCTATGAAATACCGGTCGACGAAGGAAAAACAATGTTTGAAACACCGTTTAAAAATGGGAAAACGTATGCCAGCTGTTTTCCTAATGACGGCATTGGCATTCGAAATCAGTATCCCTATTTTGACCCCGAAAGAGGGGAAGTTGTCACTATTCCGTTAGCCATTAATGAATGTCGGATTAAAAACGGAGAAAAACCACTGAAATACAAGAAAGGCGATATGGCCTCGATCTCATCCTATATGGCGTACACAACGCGTGGTAAAAAGATCGCAACCAAGGTTTCAGGCAAAGCGGCTAGCAAAGCGTATGAATCAGGTAAACAGTTTTATTATGCGCGACGAGGCCAACTTAACATGTCGTGTGCCCATTGCCATATAGACAATGCGGGTAACCGTATTCGTGCTGACATATTAAGTCCTGCACTCGGTCACCTTTCACATTTCCCTGTTTATCGCTCAAAATGGGGAGAGTTAGGCACGGTACATCGTCGCTTTGGTGGCTGTAACAAACAGGTGCGTGCTAAACCATTTAAAGCCCAGAGTAAGGAATACCGAAACCTTGAGTATTTCTTAACTTACATGAGTAATGGCTTAGTCTGGAATGGCCCAGGTGCTCGTAAATAAGCTTAGCTTTACCGCTTAGTTTTACCAAATACGTCATATAAAAACCCGGCTTTTATGCCGGGTTTTTTTTAATCCTAAATAAATCAGCTGAATCTGTAACCCTAAATAAATCAGTCTATCAATAAATTTTCCGAATTCGATATACTGCGTAAATAAAGAAACCCAATGCAGGCAGCATGGCGCTTGCAGCTATATGGAGGTGATACACAAGGCCAAGGTAACCAAATACCTGATTAATGATATAAAAGCTGATTCCAACAAACGTACCGACCAGAATTCTTTGGCCAATGGCAACCGAACGAAGCGAACCAAACACGAAAGGAATAGCCAGAATTATCATAATACCAGTGATTATAGGCAACATTGATTTTGACCATAAGGCCAGCTCATAACGAGCGGCATCCAAATCATTATCATGAAGATAAGAGATATACTGAAATAAGCCAAGTATCGACAGTGTTTCTGGTTTCACCAACACAACACTCAGTAAATCAGGGCTCAATGAGGTCAACCATATTCTGTTTTTATGGCTCTTAACAGATACCGTATTTGTTTTTATAGTAGACTCTACGACATTCTCGAGTAACCAGTTATTGTTAATATAATAAGCTTCAGATGCCTGGGTTACTTTAGTAAGTTGTCGTTTAGTATTAAATTCATAAATATTTACGCCGCCCAACTTACCCTTTGGTAACACTTTTTGAATATTGATATACTGAGCTCCATCGCGTGCCCACAATCCATTGATTGCACCTATTGAAAGTGTATTGGAAATCGATACAGAACGCAGAATTTGAGCATAGCGCTCACTCATGGGCGCCACCCATTCGCCGATGACGACAACAAGCACCATCAACAAGGCACCTACTTTCATTACAGAAACAATGATATTATTTATCGAAATACCCGCCGCACGCATCACAATCAATTCATTATTGTTTGCCAACATACCCAGCCCGGCAATTGCGCCAATGAGTACCGCAATTGGCATCATTTGATAAATAATCCGGGGTATAATCAGAACAACATATTCTGCGGCTTGTATAGCACCGTAATTGCCCGTTCCGACATCTCTCAACTGATCTACATAATTAAAAAAAGAAAGCAGTGCAACCAAAAAAAGCATTACGATAGCTGTGCTTTTTAAAATGACGCTGCCTATATATTTATCCAGTATTAGCATCGCTATTGTTAGCTCTTTGCCGGTAAGCGAATGAAAAAACTTTTATATCCAAATTGATGAATATAAAATCCCAGGATAAAAATAACCATCAAACCATGCACCCACCACATTCCCAACGCAGCGAGATTTTCATTTCGCATCACCCAGGATTGCGATACGCCCATGAGATTGTTGTAAACGACATAGATCAATACCGCGACGACAATTTTTGAATATTTACCCTGCCGCGGACTGGTCTTACCCAAAAAAACAGCCAATACGGCCAGTAACACGGCTGAAATCGGCATGGAAATGCGCCACTGCAATTCTGCTTGTTCATACGGATTGCTGGATCCAATAAGCTGAGAAGTGGGAAAAGAGTCTTTATGCCTGGATCTTGGCCTTACATCATTTTCTTCAACACGCACTGCAATTTTTTCATATTGTGATACTTTGAATCCAGCGTCCTGCGGATTACCCTCATAGCGAAATCCATTTTGAAGTACCAAAAAACGGTCTTGTGTTGTACTGTCAATATATTGATAACCTTCATTGGCAGATAGAATATCGAATTCACGACCGATATTGCTGTGTATAAATATGTTCGACATTTTCTTGTTATTTTCAGAGAGTTTTTCGACGTAGTAAACTCGATTATCTGCACCGATATTTTTAAATTTACCCGCAGTTAATCCAGTTAATTCAGATTGTGCGTCTGCCTGCTCGCGAATTTGTATAGCCCATTCCACTGCCCATGGAGAAATATACATGGAAAAAGCCGCCACGACTGAAGCAAATAATAGTGATGCTAATAATATTGTTTTTACTACCTGCCCTATTCCCACACCGCACGCGGCCATAACGGTCATTTCGTTATCCCTGTACAAACGACCAAACGCAAGTAATACCGCTATAAAAAAACAGAAGGGTAATAATAAAATAGCAGATTTGAGTAAATAGGGGATTAACAGCGTAAAAACCAGCTCACCGGAAAATTTACCCGCAGCTGCATCAGCCAGATAGCGAGCAAAATGCCGACCAACAAAGACCAACAGCAAAATAATCAATACGGCAAAAAAACCTTGTAGAACTTCTTTTATTAAATACCGGCTAATAATCAACGTGCGCTTGCTCTTAAGTTGTGGACGTCAGGGCAATTAGAGTAAACTCTACATTGCCCGGTGTAACGCCCAGTGTGACGTATCAAAGTGTACTAGTTTACAGCATATAATCCGCTTCCCACACAATGAATCTGTTACCAGTATCTATTCCAATAAGAATGAGAAAAAATAACCTGGCGACGGTCAATTTTAGGCGCATCCGCTTTTTAGCACTTCAGCTAGTGAAACGCACCCAATAATCAGGAGTAGATATGGAGTTTAGTGTAAAAAGCGGTCACTCAGAAAAGCAACGCACAGCATGTATTGTCGTCGGCATCTTTGAGCCCCGTCGACTCAGTACATCTGCGGAACATTTAGACAAAATAGCCGATGGGTTTTTGTCTAACCTCATCCGGCGAGGCGATATGGAAGGCAAATTGGGCCAAACACTGCTATTGCATAATGTCCCAAATACACTCGCTGACAGAGTACTGCTGGTGGGTTGTGGGCGTGAGCGTGAATTTAATGATGCCAAATACCGTAAAATTATCACTACCGCTGTCAACAGCCTAAACGAAACAGGTTCAATGGAAGCAACATGCTACCTCACCGAACTTAATTTAAAAGGACGAAATACACATTGGAAGTTGCGGCATGCAACCGAAGCCGCGCAGGATTCGCTGTATCGATTTGATACGCTTAAAAGCAAGAAAGACGATACGCGACGCCCATTACGGAAATTCATTCTCAGCGTCTCTAGCCGACGAGAGCTTGCGGATGGCGAAGTGGCGTTGAATGAAGGCCAGGCCATCGCTAAAGGGATAAAATTGGCAAAAGACCTTGGCAACCTCCCCGGCAATATATGCACACCGACCTATTTAGCCGATCAGGCAAAAGCGCTGGCCGATCAACATCAAAAAATTAACACCACTGTTTTAGAAGAATCTGACATGGAGGAATTGTCGATGGGCGCCCTGCTGTCTGTTTCAAAAGGCAGTCGACAGCCTGCAAAATTGATTGTGATGAAATATAATGGCGGGCCGGATAATCAAAAACCTGTTGTGCTTGTCGGTAAAGGACTGACATTTGATGCTGGTGGAATTTCAATCAAACCTTCCGCCGGAATGGATGAAATGAAATACGACATGTGTGGCGCTGCCAGTGTTTTTGGCGTCATCCAGGCGATTTCGGAACTCGCGTTACCGATTAATCTAATTGGTATTGTGCCGAGTTCTGAAAACCTACCCGATGGGGACGCGAACAAACCCGGCGACGTCGTTACCAGCATGTCTGGTCAAACTATCGAGATACTCAATACAGATGCCGAAGGTCGACTTATTCTGTGCGATGCACTGACCTACAGTGAGCGATTTGACCCGGGAATTGTTATCGACATCGCCACACTCACCGGGGCATGTGTTATTGCACTAGGAAAACACGCGAGTGGCCTGCTGGGCAACCATAGCCCCCTTATCCACGATTTACTTAATGCCGGAAAATACGCATGTGATCGCGCCTGGGAGCTCCCCTTATGGGACGAATACCAGGAACAGCTGAAAACCAATTTTGCTGACATCGCGAATATCGGTGGGAAAGACGGTGGCACAATTACTGCAGCGTGTTTTTTGTCACTGTTTACCAAAAAGCTCCACTGGGCGCATCTCGATATCGCCGGTGTAGCCTGGAAATCCGGCAGTGAAAAAGGTAGCACAGGTAGACCGGTGCATATGTTGACTCAGTATTTAATCGATCGATGCGAAACCACCTGAATCGATTGAATATTAAGCCTATCTTGCAGAGATTAGATAAAATTAAGCAATCGCAAAGAAATATGAACAAAAAATTGGCGCTTGAATTAAAGAAATGTTTAAAATGTTGAATTTATTGAGGCTTTTATAAAAACATAAAATTAAAAAAGTTAATCCTAAATAAATCAGTTGAATCGTAGCGAGGGCGACTAAGGTGCTGAAGATA
>CAZWBV010000196.1:0-4128 GCA_964632225.1 uncultured Gammaproteobacteria bacterium
TGGGGCTACTAGGTAGAGAGGATTTGCCCACCCGGTTTTTATCACAGGGACAAAAGCGGCGGGTTGCTTTGGCCAGGTTACTGGTTAGTGAGACAAAATTATGGATTCTGGACGAGCCTTTTAGTGCCTTGGATGTCGTGGCTGTGGAATTATTGCAAGGATTAATAAGGGCGCATCTCGACAATGGCGGGATGGTGATACTCACCACGCACCAGGATGTTGCGTTAACAAAGGGCAAACAAGCCCGACAAATTAATCTGGATTCATGAGCGACGCAGTGGCGGGATCCGTAAGTAAAATGGGGTTATTTGCTGCCTTTCGCTTTATGGTGGTGCGTGATCTGGCTCTGGCAATGCGGCGGCGCACAGACGTGTTTACGACGCTGTTTTTCTTTATAATCGCCGTGACGCTGTTTCCTCTTGGCGTAGGGCCGGAAATGGAATTGTTGCGCACGATGGCCCCAGGTGTTATTTGGGTTGCTGCGTTATTGGCCTCAATGCTGTCATTAGGCACGCTGTTTGCCAGCGATTTTGAAGATGGTACATTGGAACAGATGGTGATTGCCCCATACCCATTGTCTGTGTTGGTACTGGGAAAATTATTTGCACATTGGCTGCTAACGGGTGTGCCGCTCGCATTGCTTTCACCCCTGTTAGGTATGCAATTAGGGTTAAGCGCAGATACGATACAGATATTGGTGATTACTTTGTTGTTAGGTACGCCAGTTTTAAGTTTAATTGGGTCTATTGGTGCGGCACTCACATTAGGCGTGCGCGGTGGTGGTGTATTGTTGTCGCTGCTAGTGTTGCCATTATTTGTACCTGTACTCATATTTGGTTCCGGTGCAGTGGAAGCGTATAGCGCGGGTATCCGTATTGATGGGCATTTATCGTTACTGGGTGCGTTTTTAGCGGCATCGATTGTGTTTGCACCGTTAGCGCCCAGTGTTGCCTTAAGAATTAGCGTCGAATAGATCAGCGCAAAGAAGAGTAAGAGTAAGAGTAAGAGTAGAAGTAGAATGCAGAATAGAAATAAAGTAGAGAAGTATTAGTTTATGGCCAAATCAAGTTTCTGGTTATATTTTTCATCACCAAAAACATTTTATCCGGTTGCCGGTAAAATTATACCTTGGTGTATGGGTGTCGCAGTTGTTCTCACCGTGATTGGATTGTATTTTGGATTATTGGTTACGCCGCCCGATTACCGCATGGGGGACAGTTATCGTATCATCTATATCCATGTGCCTGCGGTATGGATGTCGATGTTGATTTATATGGTGATGGCGGGCTGGGCCGCAGTTGGACTTATCTGGAATGTAAAACTCGCAGAGATGATGGCCGGTGCGCTGGCACCGACGGGTGCGATGTTTACTTTTGTCGGGTTATGGACGGGTGCGTTGTGGGGGCAACCCACATGGGGTACTTATTGGGTATGGGATGCGAGATTAACGACCTATCTGATGATGCTTTTTCTTTATATGGGGTTTATTTCATTACGCTCGGCGATTGACGATCCGCGACGCGCATCAAAAGCCAGTGCATTGTTAGCCATTGTCGGTGCGGTGAATGTGCCTATCATCTATTTTTCGGTGAAATGGTGGAATACCTTGCACCAGCCTTTCACGGTTGCGCCGGGTCAAGAATCAAAAATCGACCCAACGATGTTGTGGACGATGATGATTATGGTGGTCGCGTTTTGGGCGTATGCTATTGCGGTGGCATTGATGCGCGTTCGTTGTGAAATTCTGGAGCGTGAAAAAAATGCGTCCTGGGTTGCTGATTTACTGACTGATTCTGTACCGGACTCTTTACCGGCAGAGCAACAGAAGTCTGCCCAGAGAGAGAAGGGCAACGAGAGGGGCAACGCATGAACTGGTCCAGTTGGTCTGAGTTTATACACATGGGTGGTTACGCCAGTTTTGTTTGGTGGTCATATGGTGTTACTGCGGTCTTTATGATTGGTGAATTGATTTTGCTGAGTCGGCGTCAACGCACGTTAGTGCAACGTTTGTTGCGTTTGATTCGAGCGAACAAGCGTAACTAGGAAGTGTCTATTCTCGGACAGCCTCTTAGCATAATGGGATTATCGAAATGAAAGCAAGAAATAAGCGTTTAATATTTGTCGTGATTGGTTTATCCGGACTGGCTGTTGCGGCTGGATTGGTGTTGAATGTATTGAATAGCAATATTTCCTTTTTTTACAGCCCCACGGAAGTCGTGTCTAATGAAGCGCCGCGTGGTAAAACCATTCGAGTAGGTGGCATGGTGGAAGAAGGGAGTTTGCAACGTGAAGATGATGGTCTGACGGTACATTTCAAAGTGACTGATAAATTAAAGACCATTAACGTTACTTACAAAGGGATATTGCCGGACTTATTTCAAGAAGGTCAGGGTGTCGTTGCACAAGGCAAACTTGACGAAAGTGGCAGTTTTTATGCCAAAGAAGTGCTCGCCAAGCATGATGAGACTTATATGCCGCCTGAGGTCCAGGATGCACTGGAGAAAGCGGAAAAAACAAAAGCTAAAATGAATACGACAAGCCTGGTGGAATAATTTTAGCGCTGTTACTTTTTTAGGGTTGATTGGCAAGGAAATAAAGAAATTAGGAACCAGTTTAGCAACTGCAGGATAGAGATTAAGGAGAAGGTTTATGGTACCAGAGATCGGTCATTTTGCATTAATTACGGCGTTATGTATTGCATTGGTACAAGGCGTGTTATCCATTGCAGGTGCTGCGCGCGGCAATCATTCCTGGATGGCGATGTCACGCCCTGCTGTGCAGGCTCAATTTATGTTTATCGCGGTGGCATTTGCCTGCCTGGCTTATGCGTTTTTGAATGACGATTTTTCCGTGACTTATGTCGCGACCAATTCAAATTCAGCCATGCCGGTGCAGTATAAAGTTGCCGGTATCTGGGGCGGTCACGAAGGGTCATTGTTATTGTGGATGCTCATGTTATCGGGCTGGGCGTACGCGGTATCAATTTTTAGCAAGAACCTGCCATTGGATATGATCGCCCGGGTGCTGGGTGTAATGAGTTTGATTTCAGTGGGCTTTATTTCCTTTATGGTTTTTACTTCCAATCCTTTTGACAGATTACTACCGGCTGCCGTTGACGGTCGGGATTTAAACCCCTTGCTTCAGGATTTCGGATTAATTATTCACCCGCCGATGTTGTACATGGGATATGTAGGTTTTTCAGTTGCGTTTGCATTTGCGATTGCTGCGCTACTAAGTGGGCGTTTTGATGCTGCGTGGGCTCGTTGGTCGCGCCCCTGGACGACTATTGCCTGGGCATTTTTGACTATGGGCATAGCGTTGGGAAGCTGGTGGGCTTATTACGAACTCGGTTGGGGTGGTTGGTGGTTCTGGGACCCGGTAGAAAATGCGTCATTTATGCCCTGGATAATGGGGACCGCGTTAATTCATTCACTGGCTGTAACAGAAAAGCGCGGCACCTTTAAAAATTGGACGGTGTTATTAGCTATTTTTGCATTTTCACTTAGTTTGTTAGGGACGTTTTTGGTGCGGTCGGGTGTGTTGACATCAGTGCATGCGTTTGCAACTGATCCTGAGCGCGGTTTATTTATTCTTATCTTTTTGCTAGTGACGATTGGCTCTTCACTCGCTTTGTTTGCTTGGCGCGCGCCTAAAGTTGGGTTAGGTGGTGAATTCAAATTGCTGTCCAGGGAAACCATGTTGCTTATTGCTAACGTTGTGTTGGTAGTTGCGTGTGGGTCCGTTTTATTAGGGACCACCTATCCATTATTACTTGATGCGCTGGGCATGGGGAAGATTTCGGTGGGTCCGCCGTATTTTAATGCGGTATTTGTGCCGTTGGTCGTCGTGCTTGTTGTGATGATGGGAATAGGGCCAGTTGCACGCTGGAAGCAGTCCAACGTCGCAGATATGCTCAAGCAAATGCGCATTCCTTTTATTGCTTCTGTGATATCTGCCTTGGTGGTCCCTTTTCTGGCGGGCGAATGGTCAGCACTGGTCAGCCTGGGTTTGCTAATGGCTTATTGGATTATTTTTAGTGTCATCGCCAATATCTACCACCGCGTATCGATGTCCGCATACAAAGGTAGTGTGTTGGATAAATTGAAGAAATTACCAAGAAGTTATTAT
>CAZWBV010000196.1:4138-5574 GCA_964632225.1 uncultured Gammaproteobacteria bacterium
ATCTCGCACATTTTGGCGTTGCAGTGACGATTATTGGCATTACCTGTGTTGTAAATTATGAATCTGAGCAGGACGTCAGAATGGAAATAGGCGACACCATTGATATTGGTCCGTATATTTTTCGTTTTGATGGTGCGCAGGATATAACAGGTCCTAATTATACCGCCAGCCAAGGACAAATTTATGTGACAAAAAACGGCGAGTTTGAAGCCATACTCCGGCCTGAAAAACGTTTATACAACGTACAACGTATGCCGATGACCGAAGCCGGTATCGATAGCGGTTTATTCAGAGATCTGTATGTTTCCCTGGGCGAACCCCTCGCGGGCGGCGCCTGGAGTGTACGTGTTTATTATAAACCATTTGTAGGCTGGATCTGGGGTGGCGCAGCTTTTATGGCTCTCGGTGGTTTTCTTGCTGTCTCAGATCGACGCTATCGTTTGGCTCGACGTAAGGCTGAACAACCGGAAGCGAAGAAAGAAAGTGCAGCGCAAGCTGATCCAAAAAATTTGGGTGCGACTGAATAATATATTAATGAGTGATATTTTTATCCTGTCTGCTTATATTTAGCTATTGGTTGTGTTAACTATTATTTGTGTTAACTATTAGTTGTGTTAATAAGGGTAGACAGATGGACGGAGTATTTTAATGGCGCGTTATATCAGGTTTTTACTGCCACTTATTATTTTTGGCGTGATGGTTGGGTTTTTATGGAAGGGCCTCAGCCTTAAACCCAGGGAAGTGCCGTCTCCATTTATTAATAAAGCGGCACCGACGTTTAAGCTTTCTCAGCTACATGATTTTCAGGCGTCATTTACACCACAGGAAATGCTCGGTAAGGTGTGGTTGTTAAATGTTTGGGCGTCATGGTGCGTTGCATGCCGTGCTGAACATCCGTTGTTGATGGAATTGGCGCGTCGCGGCGATATCCCTTTGTTTGGTTTGAATTACAAAGATGCGCCCAAAGACGCAAAGCAATGGTTGCAGCAGCATGGCAACCCCTACAAATTAAGTGTTGTGGATTATGACGGTAAAGTCGGCATTGATTACGGTGTATACGGTGTGCCTGAAACGTTTGTAATCGATAAACAGGGCATCATTCGGCACAAAGTGATTGGACCCGTTACAAGAAAATCGTTAGCAGAAGATGTAATGCCATTGATTAAGGAGTTGCAACAAGGATGAAGCGCCTAATTAAACGCGTCGAATTTTTTCTGACCACACAAGTTTTGACTGCAACGTTGGTTTTAACTCTGGTCGGCACGATTATGGTTGAAATAACGCTAAGCAATCCAGTTGTTGCCAAGGAAGCCACACCAATGGCGAAGGATCCGGTATTAGAAGAAAAGGTAAAAGCTGTTTCCGCTGAATTACGTTGTCTGGTTTGTCAAAACCAGACAATCGCAGATTCCGATGCGGCGTTAGCCGTTGACCTG